>CAZUEE010000093.1:0-9553 GCA_964619175.1 uncultured Brachyspira sp.
TTTAAGTATAAATAAAATTTAAAATTTTCATAAACAAGGAGTATTAATTATGAAAAAGATTTTTATTTGTTTTACTATTGCTCTGTTGTCGTTAGCTTTGTTGTCGAATATGTCATGCGCCGATAATCCCGATATTTTCAAGCCTCCCGCTCAAGCGACTAACGAAGCCGACCCTAAAGCTTTAAATCCGGGTTCTATACCAAAAACGCAAGGTTATAATTTTACGGAAGGTTTTATATTTCATGAATGGAAAAATCAAGAAGCTATTATTAAATATGTTCCTTTCAATTTTAAAGGAGAATGGCATGAAGGTATAAGATATGTTAGCTCTCCAACTTGGGCGATTAAAAAGTTAGTATCTTCAAAATATTTCGATATTTATGTCGATTGCACCGAAGGACAACCAACTTATAAAAAAGCCTTAACGGTTCAAGATAAGGTTTGGGATAAACTTATAAGAGAACTTGAAAAACTTTATCCTAAAATAGTGAATATTTACGGAGAGCCTACCGATGTAGACGGAAACGGTAAAATTGAAATAGTCTTTCATGAAAATGTAAACTATGGTATGACGAGACAACATGGCGGGTATTTTAGTCAAGCAAATGTAAGTGAAGGCTATTATAATACGGGAAATATGGATATTATTTATATAAATTCCTATTATTATATATTAAGCTATATGGAAGAATTTTCTAAAGATGTCCTAAAAACTATTATCCATGAATTGCAACATGATATAGAGGCTAAAAGAAAATACGAATCACTTTATTGTTATAACGAGGCTCTTTCAGAGTCAACTTATTCCACTATTTTAGATAATACATACGCAGGAAGAGATGCTAATTTTACGGAAGGCAAAATAAAAAATGGACAATACTTCTTTGACTGGCCACGCAATTCTAAAATTGTAAGCGAAAATTATAAAACCTCTGCTAATTTTATGTATTGGTTATATTTGCATGGCGGAGGAGAAAAAATAATAAGGGATATAGTTTCCGTTAGCGAATACAAACGAATAGACTATAAATCTGTCGGAGAAGCCGCAAGTAGAAATATACCAGACTTGAAAAATCAAAATCATAATACTATTATATCTTTTTGGTATAAAGCTAACTTTTATAATAATAATTCTGGAATTTATGGCTATAAAGGCAAAGCTAAAATAAGTTTATCTCTAGCCAATGACCCAAGCGGAAAAGTTATATTAAAGCCGAGATGCGCCGTATATACTACTCAAGATATGTTGGATAAAAATAAAAATATACCTAATATTGCAACTTATCAATTATCCGATAGCGGTAGAAATTGGCTACTTCTTTTTAATTACGGTTCAGATGATAGGACGGTTTATATAAATCCTTCAGCCGCTTCTCGCTTAGTAAGAAGTTATAATGGACAAAAAGAAATTGAATTGTATGACTCTGTTTGGTATCTTGATAAAGAAGAAAAAATTGCAGATAATGATATCCCACCAGAAGATAAATAATAATTTTAACAAGGAGTATAAAATGAAACTAAAAACTTTTATAATAATATTTTGTTTATTATTTTTTGGGTGTAAAAATACATCTACAATATCTAGAATAGAGAAAATAGGTCAATTGACTCCGGGTAATGGAGGAATATATCAATTAGAAGTATATAACAGCGAAACAGAATCTTACGAAATTTATAAGCTGCATCACTTGTATCGTATAATTTCTGATAATCATTATGAGATTAGAGACGACGATGATTTTTTTACCCCTTATGTTCTTGAAATTGTAAAAGTTAAAGGAATAGAATCGAACTTTTGGTCAGACGGGAAAATAAGATTAGAATTATATATATTAGTTGAATCGATAGAAGTTTATGAAGGATATTACGATTATGGCGGAGACAGTCAACCTCCAGCACAAGACCCAGAACCTTAACCAGAAATAAAACAATAATTTTAAGGAAAGTAAAAATGAAAATAAAAATTTACATTATAATTTTATTTTTATCATTGATTAATTTTGGTTGCAAACAAAAAGTTACTAATGTATATGAAGGGACATTAATTCATAGAAACGATTTGCCATTTACATGCGCTGTTGATAGGTCGGATATTTTCCTAAAAACTTCTATAAACGATAGTGACTTTCCCGATGGAGTTAGATATTATATTATCTTCCCAAAAGACGGGAAATATCAAGATTTTCAAAATAATATCGGAAATAAAGTTTCCCTAGATGGAATAGAAGCTAAATCTGGTCTCTTGCCCCCTCGTCCAGTAGTTCCAGATAATACTCTCCCAGATAATACTCCCGAAGAAGAAAAACCAAAACCATATCGCTTTGAAATATATTCTTTGTCAGATGCTGAAATTATAAAAGTATATTAAGTCTATTAATAATTATAGCGGATAAATTATAAATTTCTCATTTGTTTATTCTTTTGTTAAATTTATTTTGAGCCATTATAGGTGATTCGAATAAAGCCATTTTTACCGCTTCTATAACTTTATTTGAAATATCGTTGTCTATAATCTCTCTTTCGTTTTTGCTAAAAGACGACAAAACATAATCGTTAACTCTTTTCCCAAAATCTGGTCTTCCTATCCCTATTCTGATTCTAAAAAAATCTTCGCTTTGTAATTGCTCTATCAAACTTTTTATTCCGTTATGTCCGCCCGAACTTCCGCCTTTTTTTATCTTAAAAGTTCCAAAAGGCAAATCCATATCGTCGTATATAACGAAAATATTTTCAATAGAAATATTAAAAAATTTAGAAATATAAAGCGCAGATTCTCCCGAAAGATTCATGAAAGTTTGAGGTTTAAGAAGTATATACTGAGTTTCGTTTTTTTTAATTCTAGCGTATAAGGATTTTTTTTTATTGTTGTCGAAATTAACGGACAGATTCTCCGCTATTTTATCAAGCATAATAAAACCTATATTATGTCTGCCGTTTTTATATTCTTCGCCGGGATTGCCAAGTCCTATAAGCAATTTAGTCATGATATTTCTTTTTAGCCGCTCTAGGAGATTCGAATAAAGCTATACATGCGGCATCGACTATTTCTTCAGATATATCTTTTATCTTTCTTCTTTCTTCTTTTGTGAAAGGCGAAAGTAAAAAATCCGCCATCTCTTCGTTCTCGTTAGGGTTTCCTATACCGACTCCGATTCTTGTAAAATTGTCGCTTTTTAAAGAATCTTCTATACTTTTAATGCCGTTATGTTTAAGAGGACCTTCTCTCTCTTCTATGCCGCCGTAAATTTCATTTTCATTTTTTGCAGGAATAACTTTAAATTTTCCTACTGGTATATTCATATCATCGTAAATAACTATAATATCGTCAACGACTATTTTCATGAAACTTGCCATATATAAAGCCGCCTCGCCCGAAAGATTCATAAATGTGAGAGGTTTTAAAAGCAAATATTCCATTTTTCCATGTTTTCCTCTTCCAAATACGGTTTTTTTCTTTCTGATGTCCAAATCGACTCCAAGTTTTTTAGCCATTCTATCCAATATCATATAACCGACATTATGTCTATGATTCTTATACTCTTCGCCGGGATTTCCAAGCCCCATAACCAATTTCATCATATAGTAAATACCCAATTAAATTATGAAGCGGAAGTTTCCTCTTTTTTGTTTACATTATCTTCGTCTTGAGTCGTAACTACGGTAACTACGGCTTTTGAAGAATCTCCCACAGGGTCCACGCCTTCTGGAAATTTGATGTCGCTAATATGCAAACTGCTTCCCACTTTCAATTCGCTAACATCGACTATTAATTCTCTCGGTATGGAATCTGGAAAAGCCTTTATAGGAAGTTCGTATTCCACTTGTTCCAAAGTTCCGCCACCCAAACGAACTCCTTCTGGTATTCCTTCGATATGTATAGGAACGAAAGTTTTGATTTTTTTATTTCTGTCTATTTCGTAAAAATCTATATGAGTAATCGTTCTTTTTATGCCGTCTATTTGATAATCTTTTACCAAAACTTCTCTCGGTTTGTCGTTTTCTATATCCAAAGTTATAATGGAATGCTGTCCCGCCAAAGAAAAAACTTTATAGAAATCTTTTAATCCTACCGCTACGGAATATTCTTTTCCTCTTCCGTAAAGAGAAGCCAACGCATAACCTTCGTTTCTCAATTTTTTACCGACGCTTTTTGTTTTAGTGTCTCTTTGTAACGCTTTAATAGTATAATTCTCGCTCATTTTAGTTTCCTTAAAAATAATTTTGCTTAAAATTTTATTTTTTATTTATCAATTTATATATCAATTGTTTACAATTTTTTATTTGTCAAACAGAACGCTTATGGACATTTCCTTATGTATATGCCTAATGGCGTCTGCAATGGCTGGAGCTATGGAAATAATCTCTATTTTATTTCCGAGTCTCTCCGACATAACATTTAAGCTATCCGTTATATAAAGTTTATCAATATCGCTTTCGTTAATTCTTTCATAAACATCGCCCGAACAAACGGCATGCGTTATAAATACAAATATTTTTCTCATACCGGCTTGTTTTAAGGCATGCATACTTTTTATAAGAGTGCCTCCCGTATCGATTATATCGTCTACAATGATAGCGTCTTTACCCTTAACATCTCCTATAATATTCATAACTTCGCTTTCGTTAGCTCTGTCTCTTCTTTTGTCTATAATCGCTATATCTAGATTCAAGGCTTTGGCTATCAATCTAGCTCTGCCTATTCCTCCTATATCGGGCGAAACTATGATAGAATTAGAAACATCCAAATCTTTTCTTATTCTTTCCAAAAATATATTTTTAGATTGCATATGGTCTACAGGTATATCGAAAAATCCCTGTATTTGCGCCGCATGTAAATCCAAACATAAAACTCTTCCGGCTCCGGCTTCCGCTAGCAAATTCGCTACCAATTTGGCGGTTATTGGAACTCTCGGTTCGTTTTTTCTATCTTGTCTCGAATAACCGTAATATGGAATCACAGCCGTTATTCTCTTCGCGCTCGCTCTTTTCAAAGCGTCTATCACGCAATAAAGCTCCATCCAATTTTCATTGCTTGACGGTCTTCCCGTAGGTTGTATTATATATACATCCTTATTTCTAACGGGTTCTCCGACTTGAACGAAAACCTCTCCATCGGCAAATCTACGAATTTCCATGTCGCCCAATTTAAGCCCCATATTATTGACTACATCTTCGGCAAGTTTCGGATTCGCCGTGCCACTTAAAACCAGTATTTCATTTTCCATACTCATTTCTTAATCCTAAATTTTAAGCAGAAATTTTGGGGTGGGAGGATTCGAACCCCCGAATAATTGGACCAAAACCAATTGTCTTACCGCTTGACGACACCCCATTAATAGATTTAATTTAAATCTTTAAGTTTCGTAATTCTACTATAAAAAATATTTTTGTCAAGGGCATAAATATATAAACGATTTACTTATTTTCTACTTTAAAAATAAATTTATCGTTATTTTGCGGCATTTCCCACCACATTCAAAGCATCCCAAGTTCTTGCAAAAGGAGGCGCATAACATAAATCTAACATTCCAAGTTCGTCTACGGTAAGTTGTGAATATATTGCAGCTGCTATGACATCCGCTCTTAAAACCGCTCCCCTTTTTCCCATTATCTGTCCGCCCAAAATTTTCCTGCTATCTGCTGAATATATCAATTTTATATGCAAGTCTTCATAATTAGGATAATAATGCGTATGGTCTAAATCTTTAATCATAACGGTTTTATAATTAATATTTCTTTTTTTAGCCTCTTCTTCGGTTATTCCCGTTCTTGCAAGTTCCGTTTCAAAAGCGAGTATGCAAGCGCTTCCCAAACTTCCCAAAAATTTTTCTTCTCCGCCGACCAAATTACTTGCAATCATTCTTCCCAATTTATTCGCTCCAGTAGCCAAAGCGTAATAATTTTGTCCGTCCAAAACTTTATCGTATATAGTGGCACAATCTCCCGCCGCATATATAGAATCTATATTCGTTTTTCCTTCTCTGTCTACGATTATAGCTCCTTTGTCGGTTAATTTTATTCCCGCCTCTTTAGCCAAATCGCTATTAGGAACAACTCCTATCGCTATTACCACATAATCGGCATTATATTTTCCTTTATCGGTTACTACGGTTTTGACATTATTGTCATTATCCGCTTCGAGAGACAAAACTTTTTCATTTAAATGCAAATCTACTTTTTCTTTTATATGTTCTATAGCCAAATTAGAAAATTCTTTATCAAATTTATTTCCAAAGATTCTGTCCGAACGTTGTATTATAGAAATATTTTTTCCGATATGTTTTAATGCATGCGCTGTTTCAATCGCTATAAAACCGGCTCCCAATATTACGACATTTTTTATATTATTATCTTTCATTTTTTCTTTCATGTTTAGAGCGTCTTTAAAATCTTTTAAAGTGGATACATTTCCTATATCGATATTTTTAATATTTGGGATAATCGCTTTTGCTCCCGTAGTTATTAAAAGTCTGTCGTATTCGTCCTCAAATTCTTTATTCGTTTCCAAATCCTTAACCAAGACTTTTTTATTTTTAGCGTCTATTTTTATAACTTCGTTTTTAATTTTTAGATTGATTCCAGATTTTACGGTTTCTTCGTAAGTTCTCGCTATCATAATATTAGAATCGTCAAAAAATCCGCCTACATAGTATGGCATACCGCAAGCTCCCCAAGACACGAATTCCGTTTTTTCATATACCGTTATTTTTGCTTCTCTGTCTATCCTTCTTGCCTTTGCAGCAGCGCTCATACCGGCTGCCACTCCGCCTATCATAATAATTTTTTTCATTTATAAAAACTCCTTTAATTGATATAAATTTTTACTTAATTTTTAATTAAAGTATAATAATACAAAATAATTTGTCAATGTATTATTTATTTTAAATTTTTACGGTTTTATTTTTATATAGTTATAAGATAAAATTAATTAGAAAAACAATAAACGGAGATAAAATTATGGATTATAATAAATATACTATAAAAGCTCAAGAGGCTATAAACGAAGCTGCAAATATAGCCAACGGAGAAGACCATTCGGAAATAGGAAGCGAACATTTGCTTTTGGCTTTATTAAAACAAGAAGACGGCTTAATCAAACCGCTTTTGGAGATAATAGGAATTCCCGTTAATTCGTTAATAGAAAAAACTCAAAAATTAGTTAACGAAAATGTTAAAGCGTATGGAGAGAATATTCAACTTCATTTTTCCTCAAACGCAGCAAAAGTTTTGGCAAAAGCAGAAAAAGAAGCATCGTCTTTGAAAGACCAATATGTTTCTACCGAGCATATATTTTTAGCTTTAGTCGATGCGGAAAATAGAGCGGGCAGAATTCTTAGAGACAATAAAGTAAATAAAAAAGATGTTTTGTTAGCTATTAAATCTTTAAGAGGAAATCAAAATATTAACAGTCAAGACCCCGAAGCTAAAATGCAGGCTTTGGAAAAATATTGCCGTAATTTAACCGCTTTGGCGAAGGCTGAAAAAATCGACCCCGTTATTGGACGAGACGAAGAGATAAGAAGAGTTATGCAGGTTCTATCGAGAAGAACAAAAAATAATCCCGTTCTTATAGGAGAGCCGGGGGTCGGTAAAACGGCGATAGTGGAAGGACTTGCCAGAAGGATAGTCTCTCAAGATGTTCCAGACGGACTAAAAAATAAAAGATTATTGGCGTTGGATTTGGGAGCGTTGGTTGCGGGAGCTAAATTCAGAGGAGAGTTTGAAGAGCGATTAAAAGCGGTAATTAGCGAGATAGAAAAATCGGAAGGCGACATTATATTATTTATAGACGAACTTCATACTTTAGTCGGAGTGGGAGCAACAGAGGGAGCTATGGATGCTTCTAATCTTTTAAAACCTGCTTTGGCGAGAGGCGAGTTAAGAGCAATCGGAGCTACCACATTGGATGAATACAGAAAATATATAGAAAAAGATAAAGCGCTTGAAAGAAGATTTCAACAGGTTTATTGTTCCGAGCCTACAGTAGAAGATACGATAGCTATATTAAGAGGCTTGAAAGATAAATACGAAGTGCATCATGGAGTTAGGATTAAAGACGAGGCTTTGGTTGCGGCTGCTGTTCTTTCAAACAGATATATAACCAACAGATTTTTGCCCGACAAGGCTATAGATTTGGTAGACGAAGCTGCAAGTAAATTAAAAATAGAGATAGAAAGCCAACCTACCGAATTAGACCAGCTTGAGAGAAAAATTTTACAGCTTAATATCGAAAAACAGGCGCTTTCAAATGAAAATGATGCAGCTTCTAAAGACAGGCTCGAAAAACTTAAAAAAGAATTGTCGGAAATTACTGAAGAGCGAGATTCTATGAAACTTAAATGGGATAATGAAAAAAAGCGAATAGAGGAGATAAGAAAGTTAAAAGAAGAATTGGAAGAATTAAATATAAAAGAAACTCAATATACGAGAGACGGCAATTTGGCGAAAGCGGCGGAAATTAAATATGGAAAAATTCCAGAGCTTAATAAAAAATTGGAAGAAGCAAATATGGAAAATTTAAATTCCAAAGGAGAAGAAAAAAGATTATTGAGAGAAGAAATTTCCGAAGACGATATCGCTCAAGTAATATCCGTTTGGACTGGAATTCCCGTAAGTAAAATGCTTGCAAGCGAGAAACAAAAATATTTACAACTAGAGGAAGTTTTGCATAAGCGAGTTGTCGGGCAGGATAAAGCGATAACCTCTGTAGCGGATGCAATAAGGAGAAATAGAGCGGGACTTTCGGACGAAAATAAACCACTCGGAAGTTTTTTGTTTATAGGACCTACGGGAGTGGGAAAAACAGAACTTGCAAAAACTCTAGCCGATTTTCTTTTCAACGACGAAAAGGCACTTACAAGAATCGACATGTCGGAATATATGGAAAAATTTTCGGTAAGCAGATTAATCGGTGCTCCTCCGGGATATGTAGGATACGATGAAGGCGGACAATTAACGGAAGCGATAAGAAGGAGACCTTATAGCGTAGTTTTGTTTGACGAAATTGAAAAAGCGCACCCAGATGTTTTTAATGTTTTGCTTCAAGTTTTGGATGATGGCAGATTGACGGACGGACAGGGCAGAGTGGTAGATTTCAAAAATTCCATAATAATAATGACTAGCAATTTGGGTTCGGATTTGATACTCGAAACTGAAGATATGGAAAGCATAAAAGAAAAAGTAAACGAGCTTTTAAAAATTTCTTTTCGCCCGGAATTTTTAAATAGAATAGACGAGATAATAACATTTACGAGATTGGATAAAAAATATATTAAAGAGATTGCAAAAAATCAAATCGAATATGTAGCAAAAAGACTCGAAGAGAAAAGAATACATTTGATTGTTTCAGACGAGGCTTTAGAGTTTATTTCCGAAGTGGGTTATGACGCGCAATTTGGAGCGCGTCCTTTGAAAAGAGCGATACAGAATTATATAGAAAATCCTCTTGCAAAAGAAATTCTTGCGGGAAAATATTTTGAAGGCGACACTATAAGAATTTTGAAATCAAAAGACGGTTTGATTTTTGATAAATAAAATATATTTTTTTGTTATT
>CAZUEE010000094.1:0-2762 GCA_964619175.1 uncultured Brachyspira sp.
TAATATTCAATATATTTAAGGCAAGCGACTTAAAGAAATTTGTCATCAATTTTCCCGCTGTTCCTTTAAACATATTTCCTAAAACATCCAAATCGTAAATTGATAATATCCTCGCTATCATTCCCATTTGATTTCCTACTGATTCATATTGACAATATACAAGACTCATGGTATCATATATTAGAAATCCAATATATCGGAATTTTTGATTTTATCTTATCATCAAAACAGGAGGTTGTCAATTATGCCGGATAAAAAACTTGAAAATAAGAGCGCATCTTCGCCACTTGCAACAGTGCTGCTTGTTACAGTGGCTTGTATGATGCTGTTTATGCTGAACAATGGTGTGCGCTCGAACTTTGGACTTATATCCTCTGCGGTCAATGGATACACCGGATTACTGGAAGAAACCATCAGCTTTGCGGTTGCGATTGCGCAGCTTTTGTATGGACTTTCACAGCCCTTTTTCGGAATGCTGGCACTAAAAAAGTCCAATTCCTTTGTGCTGGGTGTAGGCGGCATTTTAATGGGTGCCGGCTTGATACTCATTCCATTCAGTAACAGCATATGGATGCTGTACCTTTCGTTAGGCTTGCTGGTTGGTCTTGCTGCCGGTGCACTGGCTTTTGGCGTTGTGATGGGGGCTGCCACTCCGGCAATCGGGCAGAGGTATGCGGCTGCAGCTTCTGGTATCATCAACGGGGGCAGCGGACTTGGTGGAGCAATTCTTGCTCCATACTTGCAGACGATGACGGATAACAGCCTGTTTCCACAATGTATGATTGGTCTGGCTTTCATATCCGGATGTGTGGTATTGCTCTGTATCTGGTTGAATAAAAAGGAACTGAGCACAACGGCTACGGATAAAAAGACAAAAGAAGCTCCCGCTATTCGTGAGATGTTGTGCGAGGCATTTACCAGCAGCCAATTCATGCACCTTGCACTTGCTTTCTTTACCTGTGGATTTTTCATGTCTATCATTGAAACCCGTCTATATCCGCAACTTATTTCCTATGGTTTCCCCGGTAGCAAGGTCGCTTTCCTATTTACGATTTATGGCATTATGGGAATGATTGGTCCTGTTATTGCTGGTTTTTTGTGCAGCAAAATCAATCCCAAATGGGTGCTGGGCACTACATATGGTTTACGTCCGGTGCTAGTCATCTTCTTCATGCTACTGCCGAAAAGCAATCTGGTTGTGTATGCCTTTGTGATTGGTCTCGGTCTTGTTGGAAATTCTACTGTTCCGCCGACAACATTACTAATCAGCAAGTTCTTTGGCAGTCGCAAAATGCCTACCCTCTCCGGCATCGCTATGGTGTTTCATCAGATTGGCAGTGCCGTAAGTACATGGATAGGAGGCATTTTGATTCGTTACAGTGGAAACTATAACACAATCTGGTTGTGCGGTGCGGCAGTTGCGACAGCAGCAGCCATATTATGCTATACAGTCAAAGTACACAGCAATACAAAATAAGGAGGGAACCCAGGTTACAATGGAATTGAGAAAAGCGAACCCCCATGAAGCCGAATTATGCTATCAGTGTATTGAGGATGGCGAGAGCCTATCACAAATCTATGGGATTTGAGCAATGGCATCCGGATTATCCTATGCAGCAAACCATTCTTGAAGATATTGCTCAAAATATTGGCTATGTCTTTGTGAATGAAGGGGAGATTGTTGGGTATTCTTGCATTATCATTGGCGATGAGCTTGCGTATCGTAAAATAGAAGGTGCTTGGAAAACGGATAGGCTATATGCTGTTGTTCATAGAATGGCTTTCAATCAGAAGTCAAGAGGGAGAGGATTATCCAAGCAGGCATTTGATTTGATAAAAGAGTTCTGTTTATCAAATAATATAAGTGCCATACGGGTGATACGCGGGATGAAAAACAAAGTCATGCAGCACATACTTGATAGGGAAGGATTTAAGTATTGCGCTCTCATTCAATTTGACGGCGGACCCAAATTGGCTTATGAGCGTAACAAATAAATTCTAGTTTGCAGAACTGAAGAAACTTAACAAATTGTATATAATAACAAAAGGAATAAACAATGGCATCGGAATTAATGCCAAAAGAAAAAGACTTATTAATAAATGTTTTATATACGACTAATATTATCAATGCAATAACTAACTATTAGTATTAGTATAAACAGTCCAAGTGTCGTCAGGCAATTGATAATAAGTATTGTTTATAAGCCTTTGAATATTTCTTCTATATAAAGCGGTTTCAACTTCTTTTATATTTGCCATAGTTAATTTTGGGTCGGATAAAATCAAATATTCCGCTATCGTTCTTCTGTCGGTATTTTCTTTTTCCATTATCTCTTTTATATATTTTATTCTCTCTTCGCCATATTGATTTTTTGGGTTCGATATTTCAAAAGCGATATACGAAAGATAGCCTTTATTATTTTCGCCTATATAAGAATTGGTTTTATATAAATTTATTTCGTCTTGATTAAACATGCTTCTTATTAAAGCCTCTTTATAGTCCGAAGCTATTTCATCTGAAACATTCGTGCTTACCATAACAAGACTTAAATCTTTTTCGCTCGATAAAGTTGATATTTGATATGCGCTTTCATCTATTTGCCTATATCTTCCCAAAACTTGCGCCTCTATTAAAGTTTTTCCTCCCAAAACTCTCATCTCTGGCTCTCTCACAAGTATTAATTTTGAACAACTTATAATACTAAAAAATATTAAAACGACTGTTATATTTAATTTCATTTTACATTATCTCCTATAAACTA
>CAZUEE010000094.1:2862-9420 GCA_964619175.1 uncultured Brachyspira sp.
TATCTCCTATAAACTAATAAACTAATTATTGCATTCCAAATACGATATTAACATACGATATGACATCGGAAAAAGGCATAGGCTCTAATCCGAATTTATCTCCTTCGAAAGCTATCAACTGTTGTTTTTGCTGACTTACTTTATCCAAATTTTGGTCTCTAAAATAAAAAGTGGTAAACACCTTATTTGCCGAAATACTAAATTCTACCGAATTAGGGTCGTATCCGAATTGAACTATATTTTCAACCGTAGATATTCCGGGATTAATCGGTCTTATCATCTCGATTAAAAATTTTGAAAATTCGGTAGACATTTTGCTTATTCCCACGAAGAAAGTAGCCGGTTTTATACTGCTTAAGGGACTGATTCCTATTCCCGAAATATCGCCCGTAAAATTAACGAGCAATTTATCGTCGTTTATTTTGCTTCTATTTTCGGGTGAGAGCAAATATTTAAAATTAATGTCGCTTGCCAAAATTCGCATATCGTATTTTATTGTGCTTGCATTGAAACTTCCCAAATCCAAATTAAGCCAAGGCAGATGAATAGCGCCTCTTCTTGGAGCGGTGTTATTCGATATCGATTGTAAAAATAAATAGTCGTCAAATTTTTCGCCGCCTATGTATAAAGAAGATTTTAAATCCTGAATCGTAATTCCATGACCTTGAACTTTAACCGCCGATGAAAAATCAGTTATTCTTATACTGTCGTCTATGAAAGGCGCTATCTTTAAATATACTCTAAGTTGTTCGAAAAATAAATTTGGAACTTGACTAACCAAAGGCGTGTATCTTGCGGCTGTAGAAACGACTTGATTTTGCGTGGGCGTTAAATCAAAATTATAATCTATATCGGATTTTAAGCCTCGTAATACGATTGACATTTTATCCGGAGAATCCATATTAACAAAAAAATTATCCGCTATCAAATCTCCGTCTGCAATATTGTTTTTTAAATTTCCAACCAAACTTAATAATCCTCCGATTTCCACTCCGAATGGGAGATAAAAATTATCCGTGTCGAATCCTATTTCGTAATTTAAATTAGCGTTTTTTATAACGGGAGTAAAATATCCATTAAGTCTAACTTTCAAATTATTCGTAGGGCTTTCCAAATTAAATTTTCTTATATTTGCATATAGATTCTCTCCAAAGTTAACATCTGCGTCCGCTTGCATAAAAATATCTTGAAGTTTATATTGTTCTTCTGAAGCGTAAAAAGTGCTGTAATTGGTAAAACTTGCAAAAGTATTTTCCAAAGATAAATTATAACCCAAGGCGCTAGTCATCTTAATATCGTCTTCGAAAGGCATATTGTCAAGCAGTTCGGAAAATTTGGGAGAAAGCCATCTTTTCATCGAGTAAGGTGCTATCCTTAAAGTATGAATATTGACGAATCCTTTTTTTAAACCCATTCCTTCCAAATCGAGATACGATTTAAAATTCAAAAAGTTATCTAAATCTAAATTAAGTTCCGACACTTTAATAGTTTGAGAAATCAAATCGGCGTTTGCAAGCAATTTGAGTTTGGCTTTTGCGGTAGACGAAACTTCCCCCGATAAATTATAAGAAAAATTATTTACCAAACCGTTAAGAGTGGCGTCTATATCGTTTATCAAATCTCCGAAAATATTTAAATAGGCGTTCAAGGTTCCTCTTGCGATTCCGCCGCTTAATTGAGCCAAAGGTATGGATTTAAGATTTATATTTAAATCCGTAGGTTCGTCAAATTTTACCTCTCCGTTTAATGTTATATCCGAGTTTATATATTTAGTCGATATATTGTCCACATAAATAATAGTATCCGATTTTTTTTCGGGCGAACTTATGGCAGAAGCGATTTTAAAAAGTCCGTTTAACGAAGAGAAAACCCTTAAAGACAAATCGGTTTTATTTATCATATATCTATTTAATGCAAAAACTCTATCAATCGTAGTGTTATGATTTACTTTTATATCTTCGCTTGAAATTTTATTTTTATTAAAATTATAATTTATCTTTGTGAGAGAATTCAAATTATTTACGGCTATTAGTTTTGGCAAGGATAAATTTATTTTTTCTAAAGACAGATTAAGATTGTTGTCTATATTGTTAATCGTTCCCGAGCTTTTTTCGGCATTTGCATTAATTAAACCGCTCATATTCAAACCTAAAGACGGCATAAAAATCGAAGTTAGGCTATTAACTTTTTTCAAATCTATTTTAGCGTATAATGTGTCTAAATTAATTCCGATATTCTCTCCAAATATTTCAGTCGCCGAAACGATAACTTTCAATATTTCGTCATTTAAAAGCTCAGAAGAGATATTGTCTATATAAACGCTTTGAGTTTTTATATTATATCTTGCAAGCAAATTAAAAGCCGCTTGCATATCTTCTTTTTTAACGCCGTTATATTTAAAATCTGGTTCGTCTATTTCAAAATCAAATTTTATCAAAATTTCGTCTTCTTTATTAGAGTTGTCAATATTTAAATTAAATAGCGGATTATCTTTAAATAAAGTATTGATATCGTTATATGTCAAACTTTCGGTTATGAAACTTTTTATATCGATATCTTTCACTATTTCTGGAGCGTAAATGCTAACTGCTTTTGACAATGGGAATCTTTTTGTGTGAATATCCAAATGCAAATTAAAATTGCTTAAACTTGCGATAAGTCCGTTATTTGGTCTATTCGTTATATGCGATAAACTGTCGGCTTTAAACGATAAATTATTGATTCTTATATTTTCTATATCCGCTTTAAATTTAAGAAAGTCCAATTTTCCGATATCAAAAGGCGCTTTATTAGTATCTTTAATTTTTGGTTTTGAAGGAGGCAAATCGGGAAGATTCCAATTTCCGCTTTTGTCCGTAAACATATTGATATATAGATTGTCTATCGAAAATTCTTTTATATTTAGTTTTAATGTAAATAAAGAAAATAAAGAAAATCTTAATCTCAAATTATCTATGGAAATATTTTGAGCCTCGTTAAAATTTTTAGAATTATAAAGAATAACGTTACCTATTTGTATATTTGGAAAAAAAATCGAATATTTAAAATCTCCTATTTCCAATTTTCTATCGGTCGAAGAATAAACTATATTTTCTATTAAATTTTTTACTCTATTATTACTAAAATATATTCTCGCTCCGATTGCCGATAATATTAAAACTGCCAAAATAATTAACGGAATATATCTTTTTTTAAATTTTCTTTTCTTTTTATACTCGTTGGCATTATTATTGATTTTTTCATCCGAAGAAGTATCGGTTTTTATTTCTTTTTTCTTTTTAAAAAAATCTTTTAGTTTCATAATTTATATAATATATTCTTTATAAATAAAATGATATAGTATAATTTTAATTTTCATAATAATAATAATAATTTTCGTTTTCGTCTTCATAATCTTCATAATAGTAATAATAATCCGAATTATAATCGTCTTCTTTCAATATTATAATATTATTAGTATTATTAAAATTACTTTCCAAATTTTCTTCAAAAAATTCTTCTTCAAATTCCTCGTTATCGTTATAGTAATAATTGTATTCGTCCGTATAGTCAGTCCAATCGTCATAATATCCGTAATTGTAGTCCATGCTCATTTCGTTGGATACGCTTAAATTAAATTCATAATTCCTTGCCTTTGAGATTCCTTTTTGCCATCCTTCTTTCGTTAAATCTCTTTCGAATATTAAATAATATTTTCCTTGAGATAAACTAAATATATTCTCTTCGTCTGTTTGTGGCATCGTGATTATTTTGCCTTGAATATCGTTTGAAACGCTTATATTAATCGCTTGAGAATCTATTAAGAAATATTTCAATTTTACGCTCGATTGAATTGGCAGATTAAAAGTAAAATAATCTCTGTCAAAAGGATAATCTATAGCTCCTTTATAAGTTTTATTAAATTCTATAGTTTGGGATTCTTCGATTTTATTATTAGGTTCGTTTTCTGTATATTTGTCGTAAGGTTTCGCTATTATATTTAATCTGTATGGAATATTTAAAACCGCATTGCTTGCCGACAATATAAAATAATAAGAAGAGTAGGGATATAAAATTAATTTGTCAATCGTCTCTCCGTCTCCTATATTATTTATGTCTTTAACGGTTATCCAATTTCCTTTATTATCGTATAATCTTATACTTGCATCTATCGAAGGCACACCGGAGAGTTCTATAGATATAGAATAAATATTAAAAGAATTATTTGTAATTTTATAAGCGTCTATTTCCATATTTTTTAAATCTCCCGAAGTTAAAGCGGGATTATAAATTTGGCTATAATATCCTTCTATCGTATAGAGTCTATTTGCGTTATTAATTTCTATAATTTGAGCGTCGCCTATTTTATCGTTGGGTTCTATTTCGTCAGATTCTTTATATTCTCTTTTTTGAAGTATTAAACTATATTCCGTTTCTTCTTCGGATTCTATCGTTATATAATATCTTGGAAGAGCGGAAGATAGCATATCATGTTCAAAATATATTCCTTTCATTATTTGAATAAAATTATTCGTTTCGTTTTCTTCGTTATTTTGTTCGCTTATAACTTTTATTATATTTTTTTTATTATCAAACAGAGTCATAGTAATTCGAGTTTTTGGAGAATTTGAAATATAAAAATCTATAATTTGTTTTCTTTCCACATTAAAATAATAATAATCTTTTTTTGCGATTTCGGTTTTTCCATTTATTCCGTCTTTAGAAATATATTGCGCCGTTTCAAAATTTTGATTTTCTCCGATTTTATTTTCCAATTTATATTTAACTTCATTGCATGAAATAAATAATATTAAAGTTAATAGAATTATTAAATTTTTGTTCATTTTTATAGTTTTATATTTTTAAATAGATTTTAATAAATTATATATCATTAAATAATATATGCAATAAATTTCTTTTGTTTTCTTTATATATTTATTAGAGATTATAATTAAAGTCTTGTAATTTTTGTAAATATAAATTATTATTAAGTTTAATCAAATAATTTATTAAACGGCGAACTAAAATGAAGAAGATATTAACCGAATTAAAAGCGAAGAGAATATATTTTTTAATTTCTATACTAATATTTATAGCGGATATAGTTTCAAAATATTTTGTGGATAAATTTTTACAGAAAATATATATCAAAAAAATTATAGGAGATATTTTAATTTTCGCATACACGAGAAATTACGGAGTGGCTTTCGGTTTTTTAAATAATTTGCCAGAAACTATTAAAAATATTACGCCTTTGCTTTTGAAAATTATAGTCGCCGTCTCTATGATTATAATATTTTTTATTATGCTTTCGATTAATCCGAAAAAACAAAAATTATCGATGATAGGTTTTACTATGGTTTTTGGAGGAGCTATAGGCAATTTGGTAGATAGAGTTATGAGAGGATATGTCACCGATTTTATAAGTATGGGCTTCAATGCAACTATTCGATTCCCGTATCATTATAATATAGCGGACGCTTCAATCACAATCGGAATAGTCGTTATAGCTATAGGTGTGTTTTTATTTAAAGAAGATTTTGAAAAGAAAAACGAAATCGAAGAGACAATTAACGAAGATGAAAATAAAACTTTGCAATAATGTCGGATAATAGCGAAAAAATTTTTAAAATAGAAAACGAGAAAGATTTAAATAAGAGACTAGATATTTTTGTAAGCGAAAAACTTAATATATCTCGCTCTCAAATAAAAAATTATTTGGATTTAATAATAGTAAATGGACAACAAAAAAAATTATCCTATTCGTTAAAATTAAACGACATTATAAAAATAGAAAATATTAAAAATGATTTTGAAAACGAAGAACCTAAACCCGAAAATATTCAGTTAAATATAATATACGAAGATAAATATTTAATAGTAATTAATAAGCCCGCATATATGAGCGTTCATTGTTCTTCGTCAGAAACGAGCGGAACTTTGGTAAACGGTTTGCTTTATCATATAAAAGATTTTGATTTTACGGGAAGTAAAAAAAGAGCCGGAATAATTCATAGACTCGATAAAGATACTTCTGGGCTTGTAATAGTAGGCAAAAATGCAAATATAGTTTCGAGCATTCAAGAGCAGTTTAAAAAAAGAACGGTAAAAAAAATATATCATGCTATATTGGTAGGTTTGCTTAAAGAGAATTTTTTAGAAATTAATTTGCCGATTGGAAGACATAATTTATA
The DNA here is from genome assembly GCA_964619175.1 of uncultured Brachyspira sp. Classification (GTDB taxonomy): domain Bacteria; phylum Spirochaetota; class Brachyspiria; order Brachyspirales; family Brachyspiraceae; genus Brachyspira. Next base: position 9,036 of record CAZUEE010000094.1, read on the forward strand.
CAGAAAAAAAATGTACGTTAGAAACGATGGAAAAGAAGCCCTAACGCATATAAAAGTTTTAAGAAGATTCTCAAATCATACTTTGGCGGAAATAAATTTAAAAACGGGCAGGACGCATCAAATAAGAGTTCATGCTTCCTATAAAGGTTTTCCCGTTGCGGGAGATAAAATATATTCGAAAAGTTTTTCAAAATATTGCGGTTTAATGCTTGTGGCAAAAGAGATAGAATTTACTCATCCGATTACGAAAGAGATTTTAAAATTTGAAATAGATTATCCAGATTATTTTAGAAATTTTTTATACTCCGATGAGATATAGAAAAGAATTTTTTATTTATATAAATTAAAAACCACAGATACTTCAGTGCCTTTGTCTTTTTCGCTT
>CAZUEE010000095.1:0-1481 GCA_964619175.1 uncultured Brachyspira sp.
CGCAGGAACTACGGGAGAGAGCGCAACTTTAACGAGAGAAGAGAGAATCGAAGTGATAAAATTCTGCATAGAAGTAACGAATAAAAGAACTATGCTTATAGCGGGAACGGGAACGAATGTCACTGCGACGGCAGTAGAACTTACGAAGAAATCTTACGAATACGGAGCGGATGCTATTATGGCGGTTACTCCTTATTATAATAAAGGAAATGACAGCGGGCTAATAGATTATTTTACTCAAATCGCAAATGCCGCAAAATGTCCCATTATAATGTATAATGTGCCTTCGAGAACGGGAGTTAAACTTCCGATTTCGGTTATAAAAAAATTGTCGGAGGTTTCGAATATAGAAGCTATAAAAGAAGCTAGCGGAGACATTAGTTATGCGGCGGATATAGCGAGCGAAGTTCCAAAATTGGATATATATTCTGGAAACGACGATATGGTAACTCCGATACTAGCTTTGGGCGGGGTAGGAGTAATATCCGTAACGAGCAATATCGTCCCTAAAGAAAATCATGATATGGTTATGAATTATCTAAACGGAAATATTAAAGAAGCGATTAAAACTCAAATACATTTTATAGATTTAATCAGAGCTATGTTTATAGAAGTTAATCCCGTGCCTATAAAAGAGGCTATGAATATACTCGGTTTTGAAGTCGGAGATTGCCGCTCGCCGTTGGGACCTTTAAACGAAAAAAACAAAGAATATATAAGAGAGATAATTAAAAAATACGGAGTAAAAAATGAAAATAATTAAGATAATAATACATGGAACGGGAACGATGGGTTCAATATTAAAAACCGTTGCCGAAACAGAAGAAGATTTGGAGATAACGGGATTTGCAGATGAATTAACAAACGAAAAAGGCGACATAATAATAGATTTTTCGCATTTTTCAAGAATTCCTAATATGCTTAAATTCGCAGTTGATAATAATATCCCGTTAATAATTTGCACAACGGGGTATGACGATAAAATATTAAATCAAATTAAAGAGGCTTCTTCTAAAATTCCGATACTGTTGTCGTCAAATACTTCCATTGGAATAAATTTGATGAACGATTTGGTTTCAAAAATTTCTGCAATATTAAACAATTTCGACATTGAAATTATTGAAACGCATCATAATAAAAAAGTCGATTCTCCGAGCGGAACGGCGAAAACTTTGTTCAATATAATAAACAATACTTTGGAAAATAAAATGACTGTAGTTCATGGTAGAGAAGGAAACAGTAAGAGAGACAAAAAAGAAATCGGGATGCATTCGATTAGAGGAGGTTCTGTAGTCGGAGAACATAGAGTTATATTTTATGGAGATGACGAATCTATAGAAATAAAACACACGGCTATGTCAAAAAAAATATTTGCTCATGGTTCGATAAAGGCAGCTAAATTTTTAATTGGGAAGAAACCGAGTTTATATAGTATGAAAGATGTTTTGTCTTAACGATTATAGTTTCTGCTATTTTTTATT
>CAZUEE010000095.1:1581-9232 GCA_964619175.1 uncultured Brachyspira sp.
TATTTTTTATTGTTGCTGAAACCGTAAATACTAAAATATCTTACTATAATATCTTCTATATCGTCTTCGATATTTTTTAAGAAGAATTTTAAATTAAGCCCTATCAAATAATTATTATTCGAAGCGATAAATTTTTCTTTTTTATTATTGTCGTTCAAAAAATAATCGTAAACAATCATATTAACATCTATATGAATATCGGAGAGAATATAACCGTCATTTAGAACTTCTGTCGTTATCAAAACAAAATTATTAATATATTCGTATTCGCTATAAGCTGCCAAATCCAAAGAATATTTTTTTAGTTCCGTATTATCGAGAAAATTTTCTACTCCTTCTTTAATGGCTTTTTCGATATTTTTGTCTTTATAAATTTTTTCTCTCACTTCCTCTTTTGTTATTCTGCCGCAAGAATTGGCGAGATTATTAATGTCCATATTTTCTAAAGTTCCCATATATTCTCTCCAGATATTATTTTAAATTATTATCTCAAATCGTTATTTCGATTCTATTGTTTTCGGGGTCTAATATAACGCTTTCATAATATCCGTCTCCGGTCGTTCTTGGATTTGATGCGATTATATAACCTTCGTTTTCTAAAATTTTTGTCAAACTATCTACTTTATCTTTGCTTCCAACAGATATTGCAATATGAGCGTAACCGTAAAAACTGTTTTCTTTATCTAATTCTTTTATATCTTTTCTATTCATTATCTCTAATTTTGAATTGTCCTCAAACGAAAGAAAATAAGATTCGAAACATTTTTTATCGTTAATATATTTGTCGTTGCATTTACAATGAAAATATTTTATATAAAAGTCTTTAATTTTTTCTATATCTTTAACCCACATAGCCGTATGCGAAATTTTCATTGAAACCTCCTATAAATTTTTATTATTTATTAATAGTCGCATCGCCTTCCAAATCGAATTTAATTCCGCTGTTAGGAAAATCCAAATCGGCATAATTATTAAGTTTGTTTATGGCTTCTTTTGAAGAGTCAACGCTCGGGACTCCTCCATTTATAAGTTTAATCGGAATTACTTTAACCGAATCTATTTTTAAATTGTCGTTTAATTTAATTTGCAATATCGCGCTTATTCCGTTATTTCCAGCCAAAGAAAATTGTTTATATCCTACGAAATTTCCAAGCGAATAAGCTATAAAAGAATCGTTATACATTTCCATCGCTCTTAAAACATGAGGACCATGCCCTATTATCAAATTAGCTCCCGAGTCGCTTACGGCTCTTGCGAATTTATAAACATCGCCTCTATTTTCTCCGTAAAATATTTCGGTTTCTTTTGGAACTCTATACATATTTCTGCCTTCCGCTCCGCCATGAAAACTTACCACAAGAAAATCGCATTCTTTTTTGGTTTTTTCAACCAACGCTTTTGCGGAATTTATATCTTGTATAGGATTGTTAGCGTAAGAAAAATAATAAAACGCTAAAAATCCTATTTTTTTATTTTTAATTTCTATAAACGAAGCCGTATTCAAAATATTACCAACAATTTTTATTCCCGCATTTTTTAAATATTCTTGAGTCTGTTTATAGCCTTTGTCTCCAAAATCTCTCGAATGATTATTCGCTATAGCTACGATATTAAAGCCCGCTTCGGCTATTCTGTTTGCCATATAAGGCGGCATACGAAAAGAATACGACCGATTCCCTCTTTTAGACGATTGCGTATTAGTATTCGCTATAGCGCCTTCCAAGTTTGCAAAATTGATGTCGGAGTTTTTAAAATAATTTTCCACGCTCTTAAATATATCTTTGCCTTCGTTGGCGGGCAAATAACTTTTATCGGGATAATCGCTTCCCGTCATTACATCTCCTACAAACGAAAGAGTTATTTCGGCATTTAAAATATTTAAATTGGAAATATTTAAAAATAAAGAAAAAAATATTAAAATAAATATAAAATTAAAGTTGGAATAATTTTTAATTCTCATAATTTTATTTTATAATTAAAAATAGAAAATTACAATATTTTAATTTATAAATCTTTAATTTAAATTTATAGAAATAAATCTGAAGGCTCTTTCTGCAGCATCTACTATTAAATTTTTTGAATTAGCCATAGCTTCTTCCAAAGGCATAGCTCTTTTTAATGATGGCATAATGGAAACTATTCCCATATCGTAAACCGCTTCTGCTCCATCTCTTATATCGCCGACTATCGCTATCACGGGAATATTTTTAGCCCTTCTTGCTATACCTACGGGAACTTTTCCTTTTTGGGTTTGTCTATCTATCGCTCCCTCGCCCGTTATTATAATAGAAGCGTCTTTTATTTCGTTTTCAAAATCTATAATATCTAAAATCGCGTCTATACCGCTTTTTAATTTTGCGTTACAAAAGGCTATCAAACCTCCACCCAAACCTCCGGCAGCTCCCGAACCTTCTATATAGTCTATTTCTTTATTAAATTTTTCTTTTACCAATTTTGCCACATTTTTTAAACCGTCATCCAATATGTCGAAACTTTCTTCGCTTACGCCCTTTTGAGTTCCGTATATAGCGGTAGCTCCATCCTTGCCGTATAGGGGATTTTTTACATCACAAGCTACATTTATTTTTACGCCGAAAATTTTTTTATATATATTGGAATCGTCTATTTTTGCAATTTTAATCATATTCTCCGCTATAGCTTCGAGTTCGTTTCCGTATGAATCTAAAAATCTGTACCCCAAAGCGTTAGCCATTCCTATCCCGCAATCGTTGGTAGCACTTCCGCCAATTCCTATTAATATTTCTTTAATACCGTTTTCTACGGCATCTTTAATAATCTCTCCCGTTCCATAAGTAGATGATTTTAAAGGATTTTTTTCTTTCACCAATGTTAAACCTGAAGCTTGCGCCATTTCTATAACCGCTTTATTATCGTCTATAATTCCGTATTTTGCCTCTATGATTTCACCTATAGGATTTCTCACTTTGATTTTTTTTATTTTTCCGCCCGTAGCGTATAATATAGAATCTACAGTTCCTTCTCCTCCGTCTGCCACGGGAATTTTTTTTATTTTTGCATTTTTAAATACTTTTAATATTCCTTCTTCTATTGCGTCACAGACTTCCAAACTCGATAAACTTCCCTTAAAAGAATCTGGAATAATAATAATTTTTTTCATTTTTTATTTGTCCTTAAAAATTTCGTATTAAAATATATTGGACGATATTAATTTTCATTGTGTATATTATACAATAAATTATATAAAAATTGTGTATTAATAATAAAGCAAATTATTAAAATTTTTATATACTATAATATATAAATAAAATAAAGGAGTAAATTATGCAAGGCGCTTCGTTAATTGTAGCTTTTATTATTTGTATAATCATTATGATATTGGCTATATCAAAATTAAAAATTCATCCATTTTTGTCTATTATGGGAGTTTCGTTACTTCTTTCGTTTATGTCTGGAATTCCTATAAATAATATTCCTTCTATAATAGGAACGGGATTCAGCGGAACATTTACAAGTATCGGAATAGTAATTATATTGGGGGCGTTAATTGGAAGTATTTTGGAAAAAACTGGCGGAGCTTTAAAACTATCCGATATGGTTATAAAGGTTGTGGGAAAAAAGAAACCCGAACTTGCAATGCTTATTATGGGTTGGATAGTTTCTATACCCGTATTTTGCGATTCTGGTTTCGTAATTTTAAATCCTATAAGAAAAGCGTTGGTAAAAAGAACTATGGTTTCAAACGTTGCGATGTCGGTGGCGCTTTCCGCCGGTTTATATGTTTCGCATGTATTAATACCTCCTACTCCCGGTCCTATAGCTGCTGCAAATACTTTGGGAGTCGGCAACCATCTTTTAACGGTAATAGGAATGGGCGTTTTATGCTCGATATTGCCTTTAGTGGCAGGATATTTCTTTGCAAGATATATCGGTAAGAGAGTTAAATCTATAGACGAACAAGAAAATAAAGATAATGTTAAAAGTTATGAGGAATTGGTAAAAAGTTACGGGAAATTGCCAAACGGTTTTTTAGCAATATCCCCGATTATAATACCTATTATTTTAATGGGATTATCTTCCGCCGTTACTATGGCGAAAATGCAAGGAAGTTTTATCGATATATTGCAATTTTTGGGAACTCCTATAATTGCGTTAGCGGTAGGGTTTATTTTTGGAATAATAACATATTTCAATCAAAAAAGTAGAGTTGAAATTATAGACAGTTTCTACGATATGACAAACGACACTTTAAAAATCGTAGGACCTATATTATTTGTAACGGCGGCTGGAGGAGTTTTGGGTAAAGTTATAGCTTCTTCGAGTTTAGTCGACTTTATAACTGAAAACGCCACTTTGTTTCAAACTATTGGAATATTTTTCCCGTTTTTATTGGCTGCGATTTTAAAAACTGCGCAAGGTTCTTCTACCGTAGCGATTACCACGACTGCTGGTATAATAGCGCCTTTAATGGGAGCTTTGGGTTTGAATACTCCCGTATTGGCTTCTTTAACGGTTATGTCTATCGGTGCGGGAGCTATGACAGTCTCCCATGCAAACGACAGTTATTATTGGGTTGTGACAAATTTTGGAGAGATGAGAGCGCAAGACGGTTATAAAACTCAAACTTTAATGACGCTTATAATCGGAATTGCGGGAATAATAAATGTATTTTTAGTGTCGTTAGTATTGAGATAAAATTGAGTTAAAATTATTTCAAAGGAAAATAGAAACTATTTAAATATTATTAATATTTTTGCTGATAAAAATAATTATTCGTTTAATATGGATAGAGCCGTATGCATGATGAAATTTAAGAAAAATTAAAATTGTTATAATATATTATTTTTGACAAAAATTTGCATTTTAAGTATAATAAATATTTATCGTAAAAAAATATTTTAAATAAAATTTAAAATAAATAAATTTAAAATAAAAGGACACTAAATAAAGATGTTGAAAATAACCGAAAGTAGAGAAAATAGAAAATTCGATTACGATAATAGAATAAAAAGATTAACCGATTTAACCAATCAAACAGTTCTTATAACAAAAAACGAAAATATATTTTATTTGACGGGTTTTAAAGGAACGGCTGGCTGGCTTTTGATTCATGATTCAAAAAAATATTTGCTTGTCGATTCGAGATATTTTGAACAAGCTATAAAAGTTACTCATAAAACTTTTGTCGTTTTGGTAGCAAATAATTACGAAGGCGCTTTGGTAGATTTGTTAAGGTCTATAAAAGTTAAAGAAATTACGATAGCGAAAAACGGACTCTATTTGTCCGATTACGAAAATATAGTTTTAGCCATAGTAAACGCTTCGATTAAAATATCGGTAAATAAAGCGAATATAGACAATATAAGAATAACTAAAGAAAAAGAAGAGATAAAAATTTTGAAAGATAATTTAAATAGAGCGGAAAAAGCTATGACAAAAACTTTGGCTTTCGTAAAAGAAGATATGTCCGAGATGGAACTTGCGGCGGAATTGGAATATCAAATGAGAAAAGAAGGCGGAGATAAAACGGCTTTCGACACCATACTTCTTTTTGGCGAGAGAACCTCTCTCCCTCATGGAATGCCGTCTGATAGAAAATTGAAATTGGGAGATAATATTCTTATGGATTTCGGTTTGTCGCGCGAAGGTTATAAAAGCGATATAACTAGAACTTTCTTTTTCGGCAAAGGAGATAATTTTGAAGATATGTCAAAAATATATAATGTAGTTAGAGAAGCTCATAAAAAAGGAATCGAGGCTATACATTCTGGAATCTCGGGAAAGGATGCGGATAATGTCGCAAGAGAGATTATAAAATCGAACGGATACGGCAAATATTTTGGGCATAGTTTGGGACATGGCGTAGGAATAGAAATTCATGAATCTCCAAGATTATCCCCAATAGTCGACAATATACTCGAGGGCGGAACTGTGGTGACGGTAGAACCCGGAATATATATACCCTATTTGGGCGGAGTTAGAATAGAAAATATGGTTATAGTGACAAAAGACGGCGGAGTTTCTATGAACGATACGCCGACAGATTTAATAGTTTTATAGATAATTTTACGGAAAGTATTATGGCAATAATAAAAAATAATCGTAAAAGTAGAAAAAAATTATCCCCGATACACGCAATTTTAATAATCATAATTTTAGCTATATACTATTATTATGAGAATTTTTATAAATCCGATTTGGGCAAAGGATATAATAGAGAAGATTGGGGTAGTTGGATTGACGAGGATAGAGACGGACTTTATACAAGAGATGAAGTATTAGCCGAAGAATCTTTAATAAAACCCGTTATATCAAATAATAAAGTCGTTTACGGAAAATGGTTTGACAAATATACGGGGAAATATTTTACCAATCCGAACGATTTGGATATAGACCATTTAGTGCCTTTAAAAAACGCCTATATCAGCGGGGCGAGCAATTGGAGCAAAAGAAAGAAAAACAGATATTATAATTATTTGAAGTCCGACAATCATTTGATAGCCGTGTCGAAAAGCGCAAACAGAAACAAAAGCGATAAATCTCCCGTAGAATGGCTGCCTCCCAACGAAGAATATCAATGCGAATATGTCAGAGAATGGTATAAAATAAAAGTCGATTGGGGGCTAACCATAGAAGAAGGTTTCGATAAAGTATCCAACAGAGTTTGTAAAGGCAAATAATGAACGATATTGAAAAACATGTTTTTGAAGATATAAATTTTTTCCCTAATAAAATGAAGATTCTTATACTCGGAACTTTTCCCGTGCCTTTATATTCTCAAAAAGAAAAATTTAATTCGCTTTCAAAAGACAAGAAAATCAACGCTTGGTATTACGCTAGTAGCAAGAGCGAATTTTGGAAATTAATTGCGGATTCTTTCGGTATTTACGATAAAGAATTTTTGACGGATAAAAATTTGAAGAAAAAACTTTTTAACGATAAAAAAATAGGAATTGCCGATGTTTTTTCAAAATGCAAAAGGAAAAATAAATTAAGTTCCAAAGATATAGATTTAATAATAGTCGAATATAATAATTTGCTTGTCGATATTTTTAAAAAATTTTCAAACAGTCTAAAACTTATAATTTTTACGAGCAGATTCACCGAAAATAATTTTTTTAAAATTCTTAAATTTAATAATTTGCATTATCAATTAAAAGAAAGCGAAGATATTAAAACGCGTTATAAAAATCGAAACGATATTACAAGAGATATAATAAATTCGATTAGAGAAAGATTTATTTTAATAAATAATTTAAATGTAAAAATCGCAACCGTTACTTTAAAAATAAGTCCGATAAAAGGAGTTAGTTTATATTCCACTAAAAAAGAACTTTTTAAATATTATTTGTCTTTATAATGAAATTTGCAAGATAATATTATTAAATTTAATTCTCCTATACGATTTTTTAATTCTGATATTAATTCGGTTTCGTATATTATACATAATTATATAATAAATAAATCGTCAATTAAATACAATTTTTTTATAGTTTATATTTTTAAAGTTGACATTTTTTATTGAGTATGTTATTATTATTTTCAATAAATTAAAGGTTGAAAGAAATGCGTGACGATATATTATTCTTGACAGAACTTTCTTCGGTCGCAATATCCTTGACAGGACTTCCTTCGGTCACAATACAATACAATACAATACAATACAATACAA
>CAZUEE010000096.1:0-9162 GCA_964619175.1 uncultured Brachyspira sp.
TTTATATAAATATTTATAATAAAAAACAGAATTCTTGTCAAGGATATTCTATATTGTAATTAATAGCATTTGTCGTAGGCGCACAGAGATCTGAACCTTGAAAATGCGTGGAAATATATACAAATTAAAATTTTATTTATACCGATTATTCTGTTAGACTATTTTAAACTATTTTTTTATTTATAATTATAATATATAATAAATAAATAAACTTTAACTTATAGGAAGTTTAATGAGGATACTTTTGGCAATTACAAGTTCCATATCGGCATACAAAATACCAGTTCTTGTCAGTATGTTGAAAAAACAGGGGCATGAAATAATTTGCGCCGTAACTAAAAACGCCGAAAATATGGTTGGAATAAAAGCTCTTGAAACTATGAGCGGAAATCATGTCATAAGAAATATATGGAAAGAGGAAGACCCGCTTATACATATAAATATCAATAAAAAAACTGATGCTTTATTAATAGCTCCTATAGACGCCAATATGATAGGAAAAATTGCAAACGGAATATACGACGACAGCATTAGCACGATAGCATGCGCTTATACAGGAAGAAAATTATTCGCACCGGCAATGAATCCTTATATGTGGCTTAATAAAACAGTTCAAAAAAATGTTAAATATATGATAGAACAATTGGATTACGAAATCATAGAACCCGAAAAAGGAGCTATGGCTTGCGAAGAGGACGGAGTTGGAAGACTCGCTTCTTTTGAAACTATAATAAACAAATTAATCGACAATAAATACGGAAATATAAGATTTACTATAACTGCAGGAGCCACTATAGAATGGATAGACCCGATAAGATATATAACCAATAGTTCGAGCGGAAAGATGGGAGAGGCTTTATATAACGAAATAAATTCTAAAAACGGGAATATTATTTATATAGAAGGTATGGTTTTATCTCCGTTAATGATGCATTCCAAAAATAAAAAAATAAAAATAAACACGACTGAAGAATTAAAAGATACGGTTTTAAACGAACTTAAAAATACCGACATATTATTTATGGCAGCGGCTCCTTTGGATTTTAAACCCGCAAAAATATACGATAAAAAAGTAAAAAAGAAAAATATAAACAATATAGATTTAATTGAAAACGAAGATATACTCGCGCTTACTAAAGATACAAAATTAAAAGATTCTTTAATAGTGTCTTTTGCGGCGGAGACTGCAGATAGCGAGGAAGAATTAAAAGAATACGCTATAGACAAAATGAACAGAAAAAACGCCGATATGATAGTGGCAAACAATATTAAAGACGCGATAGGAAAAGACACTAATAAGATAACGATATTTTTTAAAGACGGCAGAGTAAAATATTTTCCCGTCTTAAGCAAAAGAGAATGCGCAAAGGAAATAGTAGATATGGCTGTGGAAGAATGGCTTCGCAAAAATAATAGAAAATAATAATTAGGAATATTTTAATGGATAATAACCTATACGAAATAAAAAATATAAGCAAAATTTACGGACATGGCGGCGGCGCCACTCAAGCGCTTAATTCGATAAATTTAACCATAGAAGAAGGAAAACTTACGGCTATACTCGGACCGAGCGGTTCGGGTAAAAGCACTTTACTTAATATATTGGGAGCTTTGGACAAACCCACAAGTGGGCAGGTTTTATTTTTGGGAGAGGATATTTCAAATTATAGCAATAAAAAGTTATCCAAGTTTAGAAGAGAAAATATAGGATTCGTTTTTCAAAGTTATAATTTGCTTCCTAATTTAACAGCTTTGGAAAATGTGGAATTTTCTACCGAGATAACTGGATTACCGAAAGAAAATGCAGAAAACGCTTTAAAATTGCTCGGACTTGAAAACAGAATAAAACATTATCCAACCGAATTATCGGGAGGCGAACAGCAGAGAGTTAGCATTGCAAGAGCGATTGCGAAAAAACCGAAAGTTGTTTTATGCGACGAGCCTACGGGAGCGTTGGACAATAAAACGGGAGTAATGGCTTTGAAAATATTAAGAGATTTAAACAGAGATTTTGGAACGAGTATAGTTTTAATAACTCACAGTAAAGAAATATCCAAAATGGCGGATACCGTCATAAAAATTCTAAATGGAGAGGTTGTAGAAAGGTTCGATATAGAGAATCCTTTAAACCCCGAAGATATAGAATGGTAATAAATAATAGTATAAACGGAAAGTATAAATAATGTTTAATATAAAAACTAAACTTTTATTAAGAAAAATAAATAAACAACTTGCAATATTCATTTCGGCGGTGTTTATAGTAGCGCTTGCTGTTTTGTTTTTTGTGGCTGTAAAAACCGTCTATAGAGATTTTAAATTGTCGGCGGAGAATTATTTTGAAAATAATTTGCTTGACGATTTGGTTTTGTTTGGAATTTTTAGCGAAGATGATATAAAAACTATAAAAGACATTAAAGGAATAGAAAGAGCGGAAGGAAAACATAGATTTCAAGGAAAAGCGGAAATAGAAAACGAAACGGAAAATATCGATGCGATTATTTACGGGACGGACGATAAATATACGAGAATAAACAAACCTTATGTGTATAAAGGAAAATATATACTCGAAACTAACGAAGTTGCAATCAATAAAAATTTTGCTGATGCTCATTCTTTGGAGATTGGAGATACGATAGAACTTGATTTTAATAACGAAACGGAATCTTTTATTATAGCTTCTTTGGTGTCTTATCCGAATTATGTGTTTTTATTTAAAGACGGCGCAAGCACTGTTTCGGAGCCGGAAGATTTCGCCGTCGTAGAAATTAACGAAGAACATTTTAAATATATTCCTTATAATTCGATTTATATAAAATATAAAGAAGATGTTAACAGAGTAAATATAGAAAATCTTATAAGAGTAAAATTAAAACAGAAAATATTTTATTTCACCGACAGAGAGCAATCGGTTAATTATGTGAATTACGAACAAACTTTGCTTCAAATAGATTCTTTTTCTTATATATGCCCGTTTATATTATTATTAATGGCTATATTGTTGCTTTATATAATACAGAGAAGAAATGTTGCTGTGGAGAGAAAACAAATTGGAATAATGAAAGCTATTGGATTAACGGACGCTTCTATAATGTTTATGTATATAAAATATTCTTTTTTGGTTTCGTTTTTCGGAATACTTTTGGCTTTTATATCCAATAAAATAATTTTGCCTTCGATATTTGAAGTTTTGTCAAAAATATTCGATATGCCGAATTTTACTTATAATACTTATTTCGATTTATGGATTATAGCGGGAACGATTATATTGTTCGTATGCATATTGTCGAATCTGCTTGCCGCTATTTCGATTTTAAAACTTAATCCGGCTCAATCGATGAGAGGCGAACCTCCAAAAGGCGGCGGAAAAAGTTTTGTAGAAAATTTAAAATTATGGAATAGATTTTCGTTTAATACGAGATACGCCATAAAAAATGCATCGAGGAGCAAAACGAGATATTTGGCATCGTTATGGGGAATGTTTGCGGCTATAAGTATGACTATATTCGCTCAAGGATTTAATAATTCTTTTGATTATTTTCTTTCGACTTTATACGAAAAATTTTCTCTTTACGACATTAAGGCTACGATTAATCCTATAGAATGGGAAGAAGATTCAGAAATAATTACCAACGATATGGTTTTATCCTACGATAAAGCAGCTATATATCAATCTAGAATTTATCCCGCGTTCAAAAGCGACGGAGAGAATTTGTATATACCTACTTTAATATACGAAGATAATTTTTCTTCTTTGGATATTCCCGAAAACGATAGTCCCGAAGATACTGTAATGCTTCCGAAATATTTGGCGGATAAATTAAATATTAAAGAAAACGATTATATGGGAATAGAATTATACACTTTGGGAAACAGCGTTTCAAAAATAGTGAAATGCGGTAAATTGGTAGAACAGCAAGGAATGTTTTTTGTTTATATGGAGAAAAAATTTGCAGAAGAAGAATTCGATATTCCCGATTCTTATAATAATATATTTTTTACGAAAAAAGATAATATTTCGCAAGAATATATAAAAGAAATTTTAGACGATAGCGAAGATATTTCTTATTATAGTTTTGTAGACGACGAATATACGGCGTATAAGAATCAAATAGCCACTATTTATCTTTTAGTTCAAATTCTTATATTTATAGCGTTTTTACTCGGGGCGACTTCGCTTTATGGAGTCGGCGTAATTACTTTGGCTACGAGAAGATACGAATTTACTCTTCTTAAAGTTATGGGATATACTACTAAAGAAATAATGATAGCTTCGTTAAAAGAAACCGTGACTCAAATTATAGTCGCGATTCCTACGGGAATAGCGGCGGGATTTGGAATTTTATATTTGGTTAAAAAACCTTTTTCAAGCAAATTATTTTCTTTCGTTCCTCATATTTATGACGAAAGTTATATTTATGCGATTGTGCTTCTTATAACGGCGATATTTTTAGTGTCTATTATGAGCGCTCATTATGTGAATAGATTGGATATGGTTGAAGGTTTAAAAGATAGGGAAGAATAATTTTAGAATAATAATTTTAAATGAAAGATAATTTTAAATAAAATAAAAAACAATAAAATACTTGATAAAATTACTTTTTACTGTTATATTATTTCAATTAAATATTTAGATTAGATATTTAAAATAACTAAAATAAATTAAACAAAATAATTAAAATGTTTTAAGGACTGTCAATGATAAAAGTCGATAACATCGTTAAATATTATGGCGAACATTTGGCTTTGAAAGGCGTTTCATACACTATAAATAAAGGCGAAATAGTGGGATTTTTGGGACCGAATGGAGCGGGAAAAAGCACTATGATGCGAATTATAACCGGTTATTTGCCAGCTACAAGCGGATATGTTTATTTGGACGATTATGAGATTTACGATAATCCTATAGAATTAAAAAGAAGAATCGGATATATGCCGGAAAATATTTCTTTATATACGGAAATGACAGTTTTGGATTATTTGAAATTTGCCGCAAAATTGAAAGGAATAGAAAGAAAGCATATTAAAAGCGCTTTGGAAAATACAATAGAAATAACGGGACTTGCAAAATATAAAGACAGAATAATCGGGCATTTATCAAAAGGTTATAAACAGAGAACAGGAATCGCTCAAGCTATAATACATGACCCGGAAGTTTTAATATTGGACGAACCTACAAGCGGACTCGACCCGAATCAATTAATCGAAGTTCGTTCTTTAATAAAGAGTTTGGGCGGAACGAGAACCGTTATATTGTCCACTCATATATTAAGCGAAGTTGAAGACACTTGCGAAAGAGCCTTAATCATAGACAGCGGAGAACTTATAGCGGAAGACACTATAGAAGGTTTAAAAACGGCTATGGACAAAGAAATTCTCGGAGGAAATATAGAATTAAAAGTTGCGGGAAAATTTGAAGAAGCGCTTATAGCCGTTAGAGAAGTTTCGGGAGTTATTCAAGCCGAAACGGATAATTTAGGTTCTATTATAATCGAATGCGAGAGAGGATACGATATAAGAGCCTCGATAGTTAAACATTTGGTTCAAAGCGATTTTGAAGTTTTGGAGATTAGAGCGAAAGAGAGAACTTTGGAAGAGGTGTTTATATATTTTACCGATAAAAAGAAGAGCGAAGATTTTGATAAATCAAAATATATAAAAGACGAAATTATTTCAAAAGATTTGAATAAAGAAAATAAAGATTTAAACGAAGAATCAAACGATTCGAAATAAAATTAAAGGGGTAAAAATGAAAAATATTTATGTTATATTCGCAAGAGAAATACAATCTTTTTATGTGTCTCCTTTATATTATATATTGGGTTTTATTTATTTGGCGCTTACGGGTTATTTTTTCACTATAGAAATTTATTATAGCAGATTGGCTATCATGGAAAATACAATGTATAATATAGGATTTTTTACAATATTATTTCTTTCAATATTATGCATGAAATTAATAGCGGAAGAGAGAGCTTCGGGAACTTTCGAACTTATTATGACATCTCCCATAACTTCTTTGCAATATGTGATAGGAAAATATTTGTCCGTTTTGGTAGTTTACTCTTCTTTGCTTATAATGACTTTCGTTTATCCGCTGCTTCTTATGATGTTTGGAAAACCGGATATTGGAGTTATATTCAGCGGTTATTTGGGTTTATTTTTACTCGGAACTGCTATTTTAGGACTCGGACTTATAGCTACAAGCGTGTCAAAAAGTCAGTTGGTTGCAGCGATATTGGGAGTTTCTATGGGAATATTCGCCTATATTATAAATTGGCTTAGCGAAATGTTTACGGGAGCGAGCAGATTACTCAACGCCGTTTCTATAACGACATATTTCTCCGACTTTACAAAAGGAATGATAGATATTCAAAATGTAATATTCTTTTTAATTTGGGCAATCGCTTGCATTTCAATATCGACTATGTTTGTAGAATCTTATAAATGGCAATAATATTTTAAAATTATGAATAAAAAAATAACGAATATTGAAGAATTAAAAGATATTCTAAATAAAAATAACAATAAAAAAATAGTGTTTACCAATGGATGTTTTGATATACTTCATCGCGGACATGTGGAATATTTGCAAAAGGCGAAAGAACTTGGAGATTTGCTCGTGTTGGGTTTGAATAGCGACTCTTCGGTTAAGAGATTGAAGGGAAACGAAAGACCGATAAATAACGAAATAGACAGAGCGATAATTTTATCCGCTTTGGAATGCGTGGATTATATAATAATATTTAACGAAGATACTCCTCTTGAACTTATAAAAAATTTGAAACCAGATATATTGGTTAAAGGAGGAGATTATAAAATAGAAAATGTGATTGGCAGAGAATACGCTAAAGAAACCGTATTAATAGATTTTGTAGACGGATATTCAACCACAAATATAATAAAAAACATAAATAATATAAATAATTAAAGGAGTTTTATATGATTATAGTAACAGGCGGAGCGGGATTTATAGGTTCTAATATAGTTAGAGGATTAAATAATTTAGGAATCGACGATGTAATTGTAATAGACGATTTGCAAAACGGCTCTAAACATAAAAATTTAAATAGAATAAAATTTATAGATTATATCGATAAAGATAATTTGATTGATTTTATAGCAAAAAACTGCGATAAAATAGACGCTATTTTTCATCAGGGCGCTTGTTCAAACACTATGGAAACGGACGGAAATTATATGATGAAAAACAATTACGAAACGAGTAAAAATATTTTGCATTTATGTTTGGAAAATAAAATTAGATTATTTTACGCATCGAGCGCTTCAGTTTACGGAAACGGAGAAAAAGGTTTTTCCGAAAGAGAAGAAAACGAATATCCTCTAAATGTTTACGCTTTTTCAAAATATCAATTCGATAGATATGTCAATATTTTATTTAAACAAAAAAAAATAAACTGTCAGGTTGTGGGATTAAGATATTTCAATGTTTACGGGACGCAGGAAAACCATAAAGGAAAAATGGCTTCGGTAGCTTTTCATTTGTTTAATCAAGTAAAATCGGGCGATAACATGAAAATTTTTGAAGGAAGCGAAAACTTTTTAAGAGATTTTATTTATATAGACGATGTGATTTCGGTTAATAATTTCTTTTTTGAAAACGAAAAAATAAGCGGAATATTTAATTGTGGCACGGGAAATGCGGAAAGTTTTTTAGAGATAGCGAAAGCGTTAAAAGAAATTTATCCAAAATCGAATATAGAATATATACCTTTTCCCGAAGCCTTAAAAGGAAAATATCAAAAATTTACTCAAGCGGATTTAACGAATTTAAGAAAAGCTGGATATGATAAAAGTTTCATGAATGTAAACGCGGGAGTAAAAAAATACGCCAAAATATTGGAAGAAAGCGGCGGTTATTTAATTTGATTATTTATTTTTTGTAATTTTTTATAAAACTATTTCAGAATTATACTTCTGCTAATAATTTAGTTTCAACGATAAGTTTATCGCCTTTATTTTTTATTATTTTAAATTTATATCCCAAATTTAAATTTTCCAACATAGGTTTTATTTCAAAAAAGTCGCTATAATTATGATATATGCTTATAATCAAAACGGGCTTTTGTTCTTTTATGGTATTGATAGCGCCTTTCAAAAATGGTTGTTCAAAACCTTCCAAATCGGTTTTTATTAAACCAACTTCTATATTGTTTTCTTTCACATAACTATCGAGAGTTACCATTTTTATTTTATTTTCTATGTTGTTAATATTGTCTTCTTTTGCATTTTCTATCGACATCCCGCTACCGGCTCCTACACTAGCGTCTATTCCAATTTCTTTATTTTCATCGCCAAGCGCCATATTTACGGGAATTATATTATTCTTTTTATTTAATTCTATAGTTTTGAGCATTAGATTATAATTTTGTAAAAACGGCTCGAAACTATAAACAGCTTTGTCGGTATAATCGGACAATACTATAGCCGTGTCTCCGATAAAAGCTCCCGCGTCTATAATATTTTTATTTTTAATTTGATTTATATTTTCTATATAATTCATTCCGCATTTATCGTAAAAAACTTCTTCTTCAAATTGATTAAACGGTAAAATATATTTATCGTATATAAATAATTCTTCGTTTATTTTTATTATTTTATTATAATATTCTTCTGACAATTTATTTAATTCTCTTAATTCTTCGAATGAAAAATAACATTTGTCTTCAATATTGTTATAATTGCAAATTCTGGCGATTATATTATTGATAATTTTCCTGCTATCGTCATCTAAATTTTTTATAAGATTCGTATATTTAGATAAAAAATCGGCATCTTCTTTGATTGATTTTCTAAAATGCGTTATACCGGTTTCATTATAGTTAGGTATTATCCATTCATTATCCCAATAAGGAATATATTTTGGCGATAAACATTCCATAATATTAGAATTGACGGAAAACGAAGAACGCAAATAATCTCTAATACTATCTCTTAACTTTCTAAAGGGAATAAACCATACGATATTATCAATGGTTTTTGAATCTATATAATATTTCCTTAATGTTCTGGTAAATAAATTGTTATAAGTTTTTAAATCCATATAACGTCCCCAATGAAAAAGTGCAATGGTAAAAAAGCCTATTAAAGAAAATAGGAATTATGCAAAAATTAAGCTTGGCTTGGCTTGGCTTGGCTTGGCTT
>CAZUEE010000097.1:0-9015 GCA_964619175.1 uncultured Brachyspira sp.
ACCAACGCTACAGAGGATGATTGGAAATTAATAACTCCTTTAGAATATACGGGATATTCTATGGTTTGGAATATGGGAAGCGGAAAATATTTATTTAATGTAAAAGACACCATATATCAATTAATGGATTATTCATATTTAAATTATTTCGATTATACGAGCTACTCTACCGTTATAAATGAATTAGGTAGTTGGGGAAAAGCAATGAGAAGCGAAGCCGAAAAATATAATTCGCCCGATTATTATTATTACGCTATGTATTATGAAGCTCAAGCTGTAATATTGGCAGTTATCTCTCAAAAAGGAGGATATATAAAACCCGAACAAGCCGTAACTCATTATAAAGTAGAGTTTAGACATCATTAAAAATTAAGAATATGATTAAATTTAAATTTTCAAAATTAATTATATTCCTTATAATTTGTATCAATATTTACGGGCAAGGTTTAGACCCTTCTTTAGTTCCCGTAGATTATGGAGATTTTCTAACAAGTTATTTAAAAACCGAAGGACTTTATAATAATCTATCGGAAGAGACTTTAAATAGTTTAACTTTCAACCCTCAAATAAACGCGTTATTTCAGCAATGGAAAGGACAATTAAGTTTTGGAGAACTTTTGGCAATTTCAAAAGACCCTTCAAAAATATTAGACAGTTCTACAAACGAAAATCTTATATTGATATTCGGAACTACTGTGGGATATTTGGAAGCTGCGAATATGCAATTAAATACGAGTATGGAAATAGCGAATTCTCTAAAAAGTAAAATATCTTTCAACGCCAATTCGGGAAACAATAACGGGCTTTTGATTCCTATGCATACTCCGATTGGCAGCTTCGGACTAAATCTTTATGTCGACACTCCGATTTTTGAAATTCAAAAAGCTGTAACCTATCCAATCTATGACGATGGGAAACGATACGATGAGATAAGCGATTATAAATCGATTTCGGATGCGGTAAAATATATTCCCGTTCCTCATTTAAATGCATATTGTCAAATTAATTTTGGACCTTTTCCTATGTCGCTTACTTTAAGAGGAGGCGGCGCTTTTGGTTTTAAGGGATTGTTTGCCACAGTTATAAACGATGTGGAAGTTGAGGCGGTAGGTTATAATTTAGGTTTGTCGTTAAAGGCTTTTATATTTAGAACGAAATATTTTTTTGGAGATTTTAGAACGGATTTTAATTTTGAATCGGGCAAAATAGGATTAACCGTCAAAAAAAGATATATATTCGTGCCTTTAAGATTAGGATACGATGGCGGAACTGATACGGGAGTCGTATTCAACGGAAACGCTTTTTTAGAATCGAAATGGAAGGCGGTTGGAATAAGTCCGAAAGTGGTATTCGGTTTTAAATTCAAAGAGAGAGTTCCAAAGGTTCAATATTTTTCGGCTTATTTTTCGCTCGGAGCGGATATAACTTACGGAGTTGTAGATTCGCAAATAGGAATTAACGGAATCGGAAGTTATGCCAATATCGTAGGGCATACTTTGGAAGTAAACGATTTAAATGTTCCGACTTCTTTCGATAAAAGGGATTTTTGGCATTACGATATGAGAATCGGTTTGCATTTCGACATATTTTTTCAATCGTTGTCAATCGAATATTCTATTTTAGGAAAACAATTCGCTTTTCAAATAATTCCGGTAAATATAAGGTTTTGATAGGGTTTTTATTATGATAAAGAAAATAATATTTTTAGTCATCTTGTTTTTTTACGCTAATTCATGCATAAAATTGTTTATTCCAGAAGAGAGAATATATTTTAAGAGAAGAAAATTTATAACTAACGAAAAAATAAAATTGGTAGAAGAAAATATAGGAAGTTCGATAGAATTCGGGAACGAAATTTATTACGATATAGGAGAGACACAATATAAAAATAATTATACCTATCCTTATATATTAAACGAAGTGGTTAATTTTATGAAAAATAACAAGGATGCAATTTTAATTATAGAAGGACATGCCGACACTCTCGCCTATAAAAGTAAAAAAGTAAATTATATGATTTCGGT
Source organism: uncultured Brachyspira sp. (assembly GCA_964619175.1). Lineage (GTDB taxonomy): Bacteria > Spirochaetota > Brachyspiria > Brachyspirales > Brachyspiraceae > Brachyspira. Next base: position 2,025 of record CAZUEE010000097.1, read on the forward strand.
AAACAGGGCGATTATAGCGAAAAATTATATAATAAAACATATAGACGAAGGAAGAGTAACAAATTATGCCTATAGCGACATTAAACCAAAATACGAAATTGAAAGAGACAAAAACAGAAGAGTCGATTTTATAATAGTTTCGAGTAAAAAAGAATTACAGAATTACGATAATTTTTATTCAAATTACATGAAAGATTTTTTTATCGAAATCGGTTTAACGAACGGACAATATTAACATATTTCATATACTATGATATAATTAAAACGATATAATTAAGCCGATATTTGTCAGAGTATTTTATGGTTGCATTATTAAAAAAAGTTTTTGTTTTTATTATAATTTTTTATTCTTCGTTTTTTTTATTTTCTTCTATATTGTTTTCAGCCGATATTTCCTCAAAACATTCTTTATCTATTTTATATTATTCTAGCGCAAGAGACAGAGGACTTATGAACTCGGCTTTTTTAATCTCAAAAGATTCTTCGGCTTTATTCGTCAATTCGGCTTCTTTAATGAACTTAATAAGAGATTCTATTAACTTAAATTATACTTTAACTCCAAATTTTAAAGACGAATATTTATTAAACGCCTCTTATTCTCATACGGATAATGTTTATTCTATAGGCATAGGTTTGGCTATAGAAATTAATAAAATATATTCTTATAATAGTTTGGGAGAAAAAGGAAAAAATATATTTAACGGAAACTATTTGATAAATATAGCAGCCTCTTATGCGATAAACGAAAAAGCTTATATAGGAGCGAATATCAAAGCTATTATAAATAATTTTGAAGATAATAATTTTAATAATAATATATTCGGAGGATTTTTGGATTTGTCTTATATGCAATCGATATTTAATCCCGCGTTAAAAATAGGAATCGGAATAAAAAATTTCGGTTTTTACGATAAGGTATTTGCCGCCATAGACACCGATATAATAACTTCGATTGCATACGCCAAAGAAGATTCGAGTTTTTCGGTTTCTTTGGAATATGATATATCCGTTCCGTCAATAAGTCATAGGATAGCGCTTGGACTCGAGGCTATGATAATCGATTTCAATAAATTAGGTTTATTTGATTCTAATATCGATTATGATAATTTGCCCGAAAGCGCGCTTGACGAACCGAGCGCTATGCAAAAAAGACATTTAACAAAATTACCGAGCGGAATTTTAGGAAGACTCGGAATAGGAAATAAAGGAGTTTCTTTGGGCTTATCCTTATATGTCGATTTATTCAGATTAGATTATGCGATAGTTTTCGATAATTTTGGCAAAAGCAATATTTCGCATGATTTTGGATTAAGTTTCATGTTTTAATTATGCCTTTAATTTGTAAACAAAAAATATCCAATACCCAAAATTGCGACAGAGAAGAATATAAAGACGGACTTTGTATAATTCATCATAATAGCCAAAACAAACCTTCGAATATTTTTAGAAAAGTTATAAGAGACGATATTTATAGAGGATTATACGATTTTTCTTATATGATTAGCTATGACGGATTTAATTTTGGAGAATTAAAAATAGAAAAAGATTCAAAATTAATATTTTCAAATTCTTATTTCGCAGGTCCTTTTCAAATAAAAAATAGAGATTTAAAAGCTTCTTTCGATTTTACGGATGCCGATTTTGATTCGGGATTATTTATAACATTATCTAACATTAGGCAAGAAATAATAATAAAAAATTCAAATATATCTATGGATTTAAATTTGTCTTTATGCAATTTTAACTCTCTTATTATCGACAACTCCAAAATTAATTGCAAGGCGAATTTTTCAAACTCGTATATAAACGGAAAGTTAAAATTTAATCATATATATTTTAAAGAAAATTTAATTTTTCTAAACGCTATTTTTAGAGACGATTTTACTTTTGAAAATATAATAGTAGAAAAAGACGCCGATTTTAGAAATGTAGTATTTTTTAAGAAAATGAAATTTGAAAATGTCGAATTTAAAGGCTCGTTTTTGCCCGCAGAAATGATAGACAATGATAAAATAGAATTAAAAAATGTCTTAATAAACGGAAAATTAATTGAAAATAATCAACATGCGAAAGAAGAAAAAAATAAATTACAAAGAGTTAAAGAAGCGAAAGAAAAAATATATAACGAAACGATTTTAAAAGAAAAAGAACAAACGAAAAATAATTAATCATAAATATTTTATATTGTCTTTTAATTCTTCTTTCTCTCTTATGTCTTTTAATATTTCTTTTATTTTTGAATCCTGATTATCCGAATATATTAAAAGCGCTCCGTTCGATTTCACTATAGTTAAATCGTTTATTCCGTTTGCCGTTATAAAATCATCGTCATCATTTATTATTATATTGTTTTTGGATTCTTTAACATGAACATTTCCTATTATTACATTATTGTCGCTATCTTTTTTATATATTCTTCCAAGCGCAGAAAAAGCCCCCAAATCATCCCAAAAAAATTCCGCTTTTATGCATATAATATCTTTTAATTTTTCCATGATTCCTAAGTCGAAAGAGATTTTTTCTATTTTTGAAAATATTTCTTTCGACTCTTTCAAATTGTTTATATTTATATTATTAAAAGATTCCAAAACTTTATTATAAGTGTCGGGCATAAAAAATTTAACGGCATTTAATACGCTCTCTATATCCCAAATAAACATTCCGCTATTCCACAAATAATTTCCATCTTCCAAAAACTTTTTTGCGTTTTCAAGATTCGGTTTTTCTACAAATCTTTCAACATTATATTCTTTATCTTTTATATTGTCCGCTAATTTTATATAACCGTATCCCGTTTCAGCTCTGTTAGGTTTAATTCCCACTATAACGGTTTTTTTAGTTTTTGAAGTGGTTTCGATTGCTTCTTCCACAGTTTTAGTAAATAAATTTTCTTCTTTTATTATGGGGTCGGCGGGAAGTATTACTATAATTGAATTTCCGATTTTTTCTTTTACCCTTAAAGCTCCCAAAGTAACCGCAGCTGCCGTGTCTCTTCCCAAAGGTTCGTATATTATATTTTCTTTTTTAAAGTTTGGTATATATTTATTGAAAGCCTCTTTATATCTTATTCCCGTTATTATAAATATATTCTCTTCGTCCGTTATTTTTAAGGCTCTTAATATCGTTTTTTCGATTAAAGATTTTTCGTCTCCTATCTTCAGAAATTGTTTCGGTTTGTTTTTACGACTTAAGGGCCATAATCTTTCGCCTATTCCTCCAGCCATTATAAGAACGGATTTTTTCATATTTAATATCCTATATAATATTTTTGCAATTTTATAAATTCCTTAAATATTATTATATTGTAAGTATATTTAAAATCAATAATCTACTACGAATAATTTAAAAAATCAATCGCCCAATTTGCCATAAGTTCCGCCGGCATATTTAATTTGCTTTCGTTAACTTCGAATTTATTATTATGATTGGGAATCTTCTTTTCGGTTATAGTAGAAAATAGTGCGAAACATCCCGCAACTTTTTTAAGATAATAAGAAAAATCCTCGCCTCCCATCGATGGATTAAAATATTTATCCCAAACGGCTTCTTTTGAAAATAATTTTTCGGCGCTTTTCCTTACGCTTTCTGTAATATTTTTATCGTTATATGTAACGCAGGCATATTCCACCAATTCTATTTCGCATTCTCCAAGCATAGATTTTGCAATAAGTTTCGATTTTTCTTTTATTCTTTTTATAAGATAATCTCTCGATTCGTCATCGAAAGTTCTTATAGTTCCTTCTATTTCTACAGTATCGGGCACTATATTAAAACCGCTTCCTCCATTTATTTTGCATAAAGAGAGTAAAACATTTTCGGAAGATTTTATTTCTCTAGTTATTATAGATTGAAGTCCGTTAATAATTTCCGCCGATATTATTATAGGGTCTATTCCCAAATGTGGATAAGCTCCATGCGTTCCTTTTCCTTTAACTCTTATAATCAATTGGTCTGCGGAAGCCATAATAGGTCCTTCTTGTATAATAAAAATTCCATTTGGAGTATCGGGAGCAAAATTCCCGATATGAACTCCGAATATAGCAGAAACATTTTTTAAAGCGTCTTCTTCTATCATTATTTTTGCGCCAGTTCCCGTTTCTTCTCCCGTTTGGAATAAAAGTTTAACTATTCCGTTAATTTTGTCTTTATTTTTTGAAAGTATTTTTGCTACAGCCAATAATATAGCCGTATGAACATCATGTCCGCAAGCATGCATATTGTTATTGCAAGATTTGTATTCAAAATCGGTTTCTTCTTTTATGGGCAAAGCGTCCATATCCGCTCTTAAAGCTACCGTTTTATTAGATTGATTATCCGCTTCGCCTTTTATATAAGCTATAATTCCCGAATCTCTTTTATTTTTTGTATATTCTATATTAAGTTCGTCCAATTTATTTAATACAAATTCCCTCGTCTTTGGAAGATTCTCACCAAGCTCGGGAATGGAATGCAAATATCTTCTATTTTTTATTATATAGTCAAGTATTTCATTAGAATTATATTCCAACATATTTTTTCCTTCCGTTTTTTATCTTTATTTTATATATTAATCGATTAAAAATTATTTGAATCATTATATATTCTTATTTAAAATTTTTAAAATCATAAAAGAATTTTAGATTTTTTTATGATTATTAATACAAAATTTAAATTGGAAGTAAAAAATCGTTTACATTGAATAAAAAATTTTTTCTAATCGTTAAAAAATGTAGTATTTGTTTTATTTCAAGTATTAAGTTTTCTAAAAGTAGTAAAAATGCAGTAAATTTATTGTAAAAATACTTGACAAAATTAATTTTATTTCCTATAATATAAATAGAAAGAATAAATAATTAAGCGAAAGGAGGCTTAAACGATGAAAAGGTTAATATGTATTTTGGCAGCTCTAACGATTATAGGTTCGGCTTCATTATTTGCCGATTGGTATATTCCGTTAGACCAAGTGCCAGCCGCTGTTCTTGAAACGGCGAGAAAAACTTATCCGCAAGCTCAAATATGGGCTGTAAAGATTGAATATTATAATGTATATGAAGTGAAAATGTCCAATATGATGGAGCTTTATATAGATGTTAATGGCAATCTTTTGGGACAAGATTTTGACGATTAATTTTAAGGAGGTTTTAATATGATAAAGAGATTAATATGCGTTTTAGTGGCTTTGGCGGTTATAGGTTCGGCTTCATTATTTGCCGATTGGTATATTCCGTTAGACCAAGTGCCGGCTGCCGTAATAGCAACAGCTAAAAGAACATATCCGGATGCCGAGATATGGATGGTTGAAATGGAACACTATAATGTCTATGAAGTAAAAATGAGCAATTTCATGGAACTTTATATAGATATTAACGGTAATCTATTATATCAAAAGTGGGATGATTAAATTTTTTAAGGAGAATTAAAAATGATAAAAATTAAAAAACTACTAATTTTATGTTTAATGTTAGGTTTAAGTTCGAGTATGGTTTTTGGAGATTGGATAGTTCCCGTTTCTTCTTTGCCTCAAAAAGCTAGAACTTTTATCAACACTACTTTCCCGGGCGTGCAAATATGGAAGGTTGAAAGAGACGGCGGAAAATTCGAGGTTAAACTTTCAAACGGAGTCGATATCGATTTCTATATGACGGGAGATTGGAAAGATATAGACGGCGGTTGGGTTACGATTCCTTTCTCAGTATTGCCGGCTTCGGTTGCGAATACCGTCAAACAAACATATCCGCAAGCTATGATAATAGAAGTTGAAAAAGAATGGGGCAACTATAAAATTAAACTTAATAATTTTATGGAGCTTTATGTAACATCGAGCGGACAGCTTATAGGACAAAAGTTTGACGATTAATAATCTGTGAAAATAAGGAGGTTAAAAAGAGATGTCGTATAACGGCGTCTCTTTTTTATATCGTTAATTTATATTATAATTCAAAAATAAATATTATTTCCCTTTGACTTTCTTTTTATTATTTTTACTTTTATTTTGAATACTTTTGCAAGTGTTAATAACAATCTCTTTTAAAAGTTCTTTATCTTCTATATTATCTGCAAAATACATCGGTTTTGCATTTTTATACGGAACGACTTCTTTCATATTATAATCTTTATTCGTTTCTACTATTTTTATAAGAAATCTATTGTCGTAAATTCCGCCGAATAAAATTTTATTATAATAAATCAAATATTCTCCCATCATCGATTTATAACTTATATTTTCGAGCAAATCTAATTTGTCTAAAATTAAATCTCTGTATTCTTTAGATGTCGACATAATTTAATTTTCCATATTTAAAATTATTTAAACTAACTTTCAATATATTTACAAACATTAATCCATTTTTTAAAATTCACTATTTTTTCAAGTTCTTCCAAAGTTAATTTTATAGCGCTGTTGGAACTTCCGCAAGCGGGGTAAATCGTCTCAAGTCTTTTTAGAGATTCATCCAAATAAATAATAACATTTTCGTTTACTCCAAACGGACAAACTCCTCCAACCGCATGCCCAATCAATTCTTCTACTTTTTCAAAAGGAATCATTTTAGCTTTAACCAAAAATTCCGCTTTAAATTTGCTATTGTCTATTTTGCAATCTCCCGCGACTACTATCAATACGGGATTGTCTTCTATAATAAAAGACAGAGTTTTTGCAATTTCTTTTTCCTCGCAGTTTATAGCTTTAGCCGCATCTTCCACAGTCGCTGATGAAACGGGAAATTCCATAACTTTGTCGTCAAAATTAAATCGTTTTAAATATTCTTTCGCTTTTGTAAGTGACATTATTTTCCTCTTTTTATAAAATTTATCAAATATAGATTTTAATATTATATAATAAGTCGATTTTTATTAACACTATGCAATTTGATAACTAAAGCGAATGAAACGCAAAAAACGGTGAATAGATTTTTGAATTTTCTTGCGCTTTTTTCATGTTCGTTTCCGCTATTTTTTGGTTTTATGATGGTATTTTTGGAATTAATGAAGCGATATAAATTTTATTTTTCAA
>CAZUEE010000098.1:0-4727 GCA_964619175.1 uncultured Brachyspira sp.
ATGCTGTAATTTACTTGTTTAAAAATTTTTTAAAAAAATTCTTTATTATCGTTTATATATTTAAATTTATTTAGTTTATATGTAAAATATCTCTATAAAAAATAATAAAAAAAATAATAATATTCTAAAAAATTAATTAATAATATTTAAGGCATCTTAATGAAAAATAAAAAAATAATCATAATAGGAGCGGGACTTTTGCAAGTTCCGGCGATACAAATAGCTCAAGAGATGGGATTATACACGATAGTTTTTGATTATAATAAAGACGCTCATGGAATGAAAATAGCGGATTTGCCTATGGTCGTTTCCACTCGAGATGTTGACGGAAGCGTTAGAGCCGCCAGAGATTTAAGCAAGCAAATGGAAATAAACGGAGTAATTACTGTTGGGACAGATGCTTCCACAACGGTAGCAGCTGTAGCAAACGCTCTCGGACTTCCCGGAAACAGATTCGAAGATGCTTACGCCGCATCGAATAAAATCAGAATGAGAGAGAGATTTAAAAAAAATAATATTCCTCAACCGAATTTTTTTCCCGTTTGGAATTACGAAGAAACTATAGAAGCGTTTAGACATTTAAATAAACCCGTAGTATTAAAACCAGCCGACAATATGGGAGCGAGAGGAGTAATGAAAGTAGAAAATGAAAGCGATATACTTGCAGCTTTCAATAGGGCGAAAAGTTCTTCTCCTTCGGGCGAGGTTATAATAGAAGAATATATGGATGGTCCCGAGCTTTCAATAGATATGTTAATATACGACAATCAAATATATGTCACGGGAGTAGCAGATAGAATAATAGAATATCCTCCGTTTTTTATCGAAACGGGACATATTATGCCTTCGGCTTTGGATAAAGACAAAATAGAAGATGCCATTAAAGTTATGAAGGATGGAATCAAAGCTCTTAACTTAAAAATCGGAGCGGCTAAAGGAGACATTAAAGTAACCAAAAAAGGCGCTATGGTAGGAGAGATTGCAGCGAGATTATCGGGCGGATTTATGAGCGCGTATACTTATCCTCTATCGACAGGAGTAAATTTGATTAAAAACGCGATAGAAATAGCGCTTGGAAATCCTCCGAGCGATTTAAAACCAAAATGGAATAAAGTTTCAGTAGAAAAAGCATTCTTGCCCGGAACGGGAATAATAGAATCGATAGACGGAATAGAAAAAGCTAAAAATATAAAAGGAATTAAAGAAGTATTTATAAAAACAAAAGTGGGCGACATACTCGTTCCTCCAACGAATAATCTCGATAAAGCCGGAAATGTTATAGCTGTCGGAAAGACTAGAGACGAAGCTATAGCCATTGCAAATAACGCCATAGATTTAGTTCATTTTAGACTTACGGATGAAAAAAACTTGACTATGGAAGAGATAAAGAGATTGGCTCAAGAAAAATTGGCTTCAAAATTTAATCTTTCATATTTATTTAGATATAATACGGATGAAGAAACGGGACTTTCAAACTATACTTTTTGCCCGAAAATAATTCATGAAGAAAAACCCATAAAATTGGAAACTACGATTTTTAATACTCATGTTTCGCAGCCTATAATAATAGACACGATTTACAATCTTAAAGAGGCGATAGACGGAATAATGGATATAAGGGAATATTACGAAATAACTATGGATGTAGCCTCTAGTTGCGAAGTGCTTGCGATACTTAACGATTTTAATAATGAAGAATTATTCGAACTTTCCATTAAAATAATCAAAGAGCATAAAAGAGGAATCGTTATGTTAAACGGCAACAATTCGCATGAAGTTTTATTAAACAGAGCAAAAGAAGCCCAAAAAAACGGAGCTTGCGCCGTAGGAATAGATTTGTCTTATTGTTATGACATTAATTCTATAGATAAAAACAAAATTTACACAAAAAGCGAAAAAGAATTGAATAATTTGAGAAAAAGTTTAGATATTCCTTTGATAATAAAGGGAATTTCAAACGAAGAAGACATATTTAATAAGAATGTAAATAATCTATATTTTTCAAATAATAATAAGTATTTATTAAAAGGTATAAAAAAAGTTTCCGATATTATAAATAAGATTGCATTAAATTTACACAACGGTCGCCATAAAATGCAAATTAATATGTTGGCGGAATCTCCAAGATACGGAAGCGACATATTTAAATATTTTATGCTTGGAGCGAATGCCGTTTGTATAACGGAAGAGAGTTTTATTGCAACCGTAAGTAAAGGCAGAAAGGGTTTGGAGTATATGATATATTCCAATAAGGAAGAATTGGAAAAAATGATGAAAGTTTTCGGAAAGGCAGAATTAAAATACGACTGTAGTATTATATATAAAAATTAGGCAGAGGTTATGGAGTCAAAAAAAATTAATTTATCGAAATCATATTTATACGGATTTTTCGCCTCTATGATATGCGCTTTAATATACAGCGCCGTTTTTATACCGATTTATATACTTTTAATATCTTCGAATCCTCAAAATTTTTTCGTTTATTTGTTATATACTCTCGATATATGGGTTTGGATATGGATAACCGTTTCTATATTATACGCTTTTATAATAGTTTTGATGTTCAATGTGGAGAACGATTTTGTAAACGGCTTAAGCAATTTTTTATTTTTTTTGGTAACTTCCGCTACGATTTTACTTTCTTTAAGTTATATTCCGGCGATACAAAAGATTTTATATAGAGGAGAACATACATTTTATTTCATTATACTTTCTACGGCATTATTTTTTATATCGGTAGAACTTACTTACTGCGTAAAAAAAATGATTGTCTTCTTGTATAAAATGATTATATATAATTTGGGATATTACGATGAAAGTGAAGAATATATTGAAGAAAATATTAACAATATAGAATCGGAAATATTTTTTAATACGATGAAAAATATTATATCTTTTTCTCAAAGACATGAATACGCCATCGGGCTTATGGGTTTTAAAATATCAAATCATAAAAAAATAGAAGAAAAATACGGAGATGTTGGCTATAAAAGTATTAAAGAAGAATTAATAAAATTTATAAAACAAAATTCAAGAACGGGCGAAAATCAAGCGTTTGCGGAAAATAATACGATATACACTTATATATATTCGGATGAGGAAGAAGCTTGGAAAATTATTAGAAGATATTTTAAGGGATTAAAAAATTATAATTTCGAATATAGCGGCGAAAATATAGACATCGACATAACTATGGCGGTAAGCGGTTATGATTTTTCAATTAATAAAATGAATAAAATATCGGCTTTTGTAATTAAAGACAATTTGATTGCAAAACTTCAAGAGGCTTTGATTGAAGCCGAAGAGACGGAAAATCCGGTCGTATTTTATCAAAAAGGAATATAATTGTGGAAGCTTCATTGATATTTGTAATAATTTTTATAATCATATTGGCTTTGGCTACTAATTATCTAATTAGAAGCGGAACATACGGCAATAAATTAAAAAGAATAACTCAATTATATAATGAAAACAATTACGAAGCGGCTATGCGGGAAATAAACGAACTTGACCCAAAATATAAAAAAGACCCTTATATATTATGGGTGAGCGCGAATTTATATTATAAACAACAGCAATTTATACTTGCTATGGCGTCTTTACAAAATATAATAGATTCGGGAAATTTTAGCAAAGAGATAAGTCAATTAAATGTTAGGGAATTTTTGGCAAAAATTTACGAAGAGACGGGAAATTATAAAAAAGCCATAGACGAATATAACGAGATTATACGATTGAAAGACCAAGATTTCGATTCTTTATATAAGGCGGGAACTATTTCTTACGGTGCGGGAGAATGGGCTTTGGCTCAAAAATATTTTACTTTGGCTGTGGCTCGTAACGACAGCAACCCTCAATTACTTTATATGCTTTCAAATTGTTATTATCAAATGCGTTCTTACCATGCAGCGCAACAACATATTCAACATGCTTTAGATTTGGACCCTACTAATGTTCAATATCACTTGTTAATGGGAGAGATTTTGTCAGCATCGAGAGACTTTCAAAACGCGGTCGTGGAATTGGAAATCGCTTACGGAAGCAACGCGTTAGAAAACAAAGACGCCATTTCTTTGCAGCTTGCGAATTCTTATTATGAGCTTGGAAATTACGATAAGGCAAAAAGTTATTACGAGCAAGTATTAAATAAAGAAGATATACCGAACGATAAAGTCGTAGACGAAAGATATAGATACGCAGAAACTTTGGTAAAAAATAAACAATTCGAATACGCCGTAAGACAATGGGAAATAATTAAAGCGACTAGAAATATTTATTTGGATATAGACCATAAATTAAAAACCTATAGTTCGATTATAGCAAATAATGCTTTAAGAACCGCTTTGGAAATGGATGTTGTAGACTATCTGGAAAAACATTTTTATAGAGTATTGACTTTAAACGGATATATAGTTACCGACCATAGCAAGAAATCCGACACTTTGGTTTTCTTCGTTACGATAAAAAAATTCGGCTCTGAAGGACAATCTTATAAAAGCACTTTCGCTCTCGATACTTCGGGCTATCCTATGAGGCAAGATATCGTAGACCAATTCGTGGATTATGCGAGAGTTTATAAAAGCGCCCATTCTTTCTTAATTAGTATCGGCGGTTTTGCTCCCAATTTAAAAACGGACGACACCATAGCTATAATAGAGCCGGAAAGATTCGAAGCTATTATCGAAGGCGTAATATCGTTTAGCGATTAATTTTTATTTTAAATCTTT
>CAZUEE010000098.1:4827-8755 GCA_964619175.1 uncultured Brachyspira sp.
TTGTCTTCGCTTTTTATATAATATTCTTTTCCGCGCATAGCAGCATCGTATATAGAATAATCAACTTCATATATAATTCCGCTTTCGGGTTTAACATATATTCTATTATCAATATCGTAAGCCAAACTATATACTGTTTTAGTATTATCTCCCATATACAAACTAATTACCGCATCCGGGATTCTAAAGAGTCTCTCTATTCTACGAGGAACATCGTATACGAACGCCGAAGCCTTGATTAAAGACAAAGTCGAAAAATCATTATAAGCTTTTTCCAAATCCGTTTCGCCTTCCATATTTTCCACAATCCAATTAGTTCTATTAATTTTTCTTATAATATTCGTATAATTTCCCGCCAAAATTTCAACCGTCTTAACGGAATCCAAAGATATTGGACTGTTAAAAATTTCTTTATCTCTGAGCATATCGATATTTTTCTTTAACGCGTCTATATAAATCGATTCTACGCTAAAATATTCGTCTTTATATTTAACATAATATCTTTCATCATCCGCCGTTTTATTTCCCACAAATATTTTATATTCTTTATTTCCTTCCCAAACCGTAAATTCGCTAGAAGGATTATCCAAACCGAAAGATGCGACTTCCGATAAATTTGTTATTGTCATATCTATATTAAGAGTATTAAAATTTTTAACATTCGCAAAAGCTTCAAGTTGGTCTATTTTATAATCGTTAGGAGGAGAGATTATTTTCCATATATTGTTTGTTTTTTCTACAATTATAGTTCCATCCTCGAATATTAACCTATACCTATTAACATTAGTTTCATTGAGTTCGAATATTTGCACTCTCGGTTTATTAGATGCCATTTCGCCACTTCTTTTTTTAGTTATATAAAAAGCCGCAAAACTTACGATAAGAAGTATCATTACGAGAATTAGCAATTTAGTAATATTTTTACTCATAAAATTTTTTACTTTCCGTTTTTCATTCTATTTTTATTTTCTATTTTCAAGAACCGTATTAGACAAATATAAAAATACTACCGTTATGGATAAGAAATAAACAATATCTCTCAAATCCAAAACCCCTCTTGCAATGTTGTTGAAATGATAATCAGCGCTTATAAATTCCATAATATTGGTAGTCGCAGAAAACACTAAAGAAATTAATTTTAAAAATATGGTTAGAAATACCATTATGGCAAGAGCGACTATCAAAGATATTATTTGATTTTTAGTTATCGAAGATGCGAACATTCCAATCGAACATAAAGCCGATATTAAAAATACGCTTCCGATATATCCTCCTATTACCGGACCTATATCCAATCTTCCCAAAAACATTAAAGTTATCGGATACAATATGGTAGGCAAAAGAGCGAAAAGCATGAATATGACTGCAGACAAAAATTTTCCTATTATAATCTCGAATGTCGAAACCGACTGCGTGCTTATAATCTCGTAAGAACCGCTTGAAAATTCGCTAGATAAAAGTCCCATAGTAATTGGTGGAATAATAAGAGATAATATTATCGGCAAAATCGTAAAATAATCCCGCATATCGTTTTGAGATATAATGAAAAATCTTGAGAAAAAATATATTCCCGAAACTACCAAAAATATAGCGGAAAATATATAGGCTATAGGCGAAAGAAAAATATGTTTAAGCTCTTTTTTAAGTATTATAAAAGATTTATTAAAAGAAAAAATATTTTGCATTATTATTCGTCTCCTTTAGTTAAAATATGGAATACCGTTTCCAAATTCTCTTTGACTTTCGCCATTTCATATATTATCCAATCGGTATTTTTTATAAATCTATATATTTCGTCTCTAGGTTCTTCCAAATTTGAATATATAGAAATTTCTTTTATATTGTCTGCGAATTCTTCGATTTCGACTTTGTAAATATCGTTAATACTCAATAATTTTTCTTTAACGCTTTTTATATTGTCGCTCGTTTTAATCGATATTTTTACGGTTGCGGATTTATTATTTACAAAACTCGAACTCAAATTTCTCGGGGTATCGTCCGCTATAATATCGCCTTTATTTATTATGATTGCCCTCGAGCAAGTAGTTTCAACTTCGCTTAATATATGAGTCGACACCAAAACGGTTTTTTCTTTTCCCAATTCTTTTATCAATTCTCTAATTTCCACTATTTGATTTGGGTCGAGTCCGTTTGTCGGTTCGTCCAATATAAGTATTTTCGGGTCATGAATAATAGAGCCAGCAAGTCCTACTCTCTGTTTATAGCCTTTCGACAATTCGCCAATCGGTTTTGAAATTACTTCTTTCAAACTGCATACATCGACTACATAATTAAGTCTCTCGTTTAACCTATTTTTTTCCAATTCCTGTATATCAGCCATATAAACCAAATAATCGAAAACGCACATATCGTTATAAAGAGGGGCGGATTCTGGCAAATAACCTATTGTTTTTTTTACATTTATTTCGTCATTTAATATGCTTTTGCCGTCTATAATGGCATCTCCATCCGTGGGATTTAAATAACAGGTTAATATTCTTAAAGTCGTGGATTTACCCGCGCCGTTTGGTCCGAGAATTCCCACAATCTCTCCCGATTTTATTTCAAAACTTATTCCATTTAAAGCTTTAAAATCACCGTAATATTTAGTCAAATTTTTAACAGAAATCATTATTATTCCTTATAAAAATATTAATTAGAAATATTATAATATAAATAAAATAAAATAACAACCATTTTTTACAAAATATTAAATTTTATTTTTGTATATCGTCATATTTGCAATGACAAAAAATCGCAAAAAATAGGCTTACACTTAATGCAAACATCTTCGAATAAAATGCTATCTAGTTCTGTAGAATCTAATCGGATACATATTAGAATCTACAATTCCTACAGAATTTTTAATAATATAATACAACGGTTTATAATCTTCGGGAATTATAGCTTTTTCAAATTGAGTTGATTTGGCTTTAGTATCGTTATAACTTCCGTAGAACGCATAACTAAATCCTGCCGTATTGTAGTTGTTATTATTATACGAATTATTAAACGAATATTGAGGATGAATATATACTATTTCATAGTTTCCATCCGGGACATTATATCCAATTTTATAATTTAATATAATTTGGCTTAATTGAGTTCCGCCTATATTAGCTTGAGCGTTTTTCGTTTTGTAAAGTCCGCCGATTACATATCCGTCTTTCTTTCCGTTATATTTGTCTATTTTTACGATAACGCCTTTAACGAACTCTTTAACCATATTTCCATTGGCTGCATCTGAACTTCTATAAATCATGTTTCCGCTTGCATCGAAATCGAAATACGATAAATTTTTGAAATTATCTACCGTGATATTGTTGCCATTATTGACTTTATGAAATGTAACATATAACTTTTTACCATTATGGTTCAATAATTTTTTCCATATTTTTGTCAAGTTTGTTCCATTGTCGTTTGTTGAAACTTTAGTTATATCTATACCTTCCGTTTTCAAAGCTTTTTCAACATCGGGATAAATTACTCCGATATTGAAAGTAGTTTCCCTTCCTATGCCAGAACTTCCGCTTGCGTTTGGTCCATTACCTACAGCATCTTCTGGTCCAATTTCCGCAAAATTGTTTATTTCCGTAAGTTTGTATAAACAGGAAACTCCCATTATCGCCGACATAATAGCGACAGATATTATATATAATAGGCTTTTATTTTCTTTTATAGTCATATTTTAATCTACCTTATTATTATTGTTTTTTATTATTATAAGATAATAATTATTTTTTTAAAGTCAAGCATTTTTTATTTCAAATAAAAATTGCTCGGACTTTTGCAAACAATTCATTACCTTAATAATTTATCAACTTTTAATTATATAATTTTTTGTCTTTTTCCAAATTATACTTGATATTAGAATTAACTTCAATAATTATTTGCTAGAAATGCGATTAGAAATTGTGGGGATAAAATA
>CAZUEE010000099.1:0-8648 GCA_964619175.1 uncultured Brachyspira sp.
TTGGCAAGTCTCTTTTTATTTTTTGTGTATTGATTCGCATTAAAATGCTAACGATAATCGATTTAAATCTGTTGTTGTAAAATCGTTCTATAAAAGCTTCGTAATGACGAGAAAATAAATCAATTATTACACTACGGATAATTTAATATATTTAGGATTATGAACGCCATCTATTTTTGATATTTTCTTTAGCATCTCTTCGCTTAAATCGGAGTCGATATCTATAGCCATTATGGACATATTGCCTCCTTTAATATTTTGCGACACATTCATCGAACCTATATTAATATTATCTTCGCATAAAACATTTGCAACTTTAGCAACCATAGCGACTTGGTTTATATGAGGAACTATAAGTATATGCTCGTTGGGTTTTATTATGACATCATAATCGTTTAATTTTACTATTCTTGCTATATTTTTAGATATTAAAGAAACCGAAACCGTATTCTCTTCTACATCCGTTATCATTTTTACTTTTAATAAACTCGTATAACTCGAAGGAGCTTCAGATTTGATGATTTTTATTTCAATTCCTCTTTGTTTTGCCAAAAAAGGAGCGTTGACATAATTAACATCATGAAATATCGAAGATAAAGCGCCTTTTAATACGGCGACTTCCAAAGGTTCTATATCCAATTTTGTAAGTTCTCCGTTTGCCGTTATTTCAAAAGATTTTATTTTTCCTTTAGATATTTGTCCTATAATCTCGCCTGCGTTTTCTGATATTTTCATGTAATCTTTGACGGGTTCTAATTTTTCGGGATTGAGCGAAGGAATATTAACGGCTGAATCGGTATAACCTCCCGAAAGAACTTTTTTAATTTGAGAGGCTACATCCAAAGCTACATTAATTTGAGCTTCTTTCGTGCTCGCTCCAAGATGCGGAGTAAGTATTATATTGTTTCCGTTATAATTAACCAAAGGGCAAGTTTCTATTTTAGGTTCGTTTTCGTAAACATCAATCGCAGCTGCCGAAATTTTACCGTTTTCCAAAGCTTCTTTTAAATCGTTTTCATTAACCAAACCGCCTCTCGAACAGTTAATTATTATAGCGCCCGTTTTCATTTTATCCATATTTTCTTTATTTATTATATTAATCGTATCGGCAGTTTTAGGAATATGAATCGAAAGATAATCTAATTGCGATAAAAAATTGTCCAAAGAAGTTTCGTATAAAGCGCCCTTTTTTATAACTGTTTCTTCGTTTGCAAAAGGGTCGTAAACTATTACTTTCATTCCGATTGACAAAGCTATATTTACGACTTTTCTTCCTATTCTTCCAAATCCCATTACTCCCAAAGTTTTTCCAAAAAGTTCGATTCCCGTAAAAGAATCTCTATTCCATTTTCCTTCTTTTGTAGATTGAGAAGCTGGGACTATATTCCTCGAAATTGCGAGCATTAAAGCTATAGTATGTTCGGATGCGGCTATGGTGTTTCCATCGGGAGAGTTTACAACAATTATTCCTTTTTCAGTTGCGGCGTTTACATCTATATTGTCGACTCCTACTCCCGCTCTTCCAATTATTTTTAAATTTTTTCCCGCTTCGATTATATTTTTGTTAACTTTAGTTTGACTTCTTACCATTAAGGCATCGTATTCTCCGATTATTTTTATTATTTCCTCTTCGCTCATAGTCGGTAAAAAAACCGCCTCGGCAACTTCCGATATTATATCCTTAACGCATTTGTTTATATTGTCGGTTATTAATACTTTCATTTAATAAATCTCCATTTAATTATTCGTTATTATTTATTTAAATTATTTATTCAATTCTTCAATCAATCTTTTAACTCCACTTCCAACATCGAATTTATAACCCAATTTTATAAGGCTTGCTTCCAAAGAACCTACAGCCATAATCAAATCTCTTTCACAAACGAATCCCAAAGTTCCAATTCTAAATATTTTATTTTCCAAATCTCCCTGCCCGTTTGCCACTATTATATCGTAATCGTCTTTAAGAGTTTTTCTAATATCGGGAACGGTTATTCCTTTTGGAGGAAGTATAGAAGTTATAGCGTAGCTTGAGTTTTTATCGTCTTCTACCAAAAGTTTTAATCCAATTTCTCTTATAGCGCTTCTCAACGATAGAGTAAGTTTTTTATGTCTTTTATTAATATTTTCGATTCCTTCTTCTCTAATCATTTTTAAAGAAGTATGAAGAGAGGATATTAAATTAACCGCCGGGGTAAAAGGCGTTGTGTCTTTAGCCAAAGATTTTTTATGTTCCGTCCAATTAAAATAAAAACTTGGATTTTTGCAATTTTCATGCATCTTAAAAGCTTTTTCGCTTGCAGTTAAAAAAGAAAGTCCGGGAGAAATCATAAATCCTTTTTGCGAGCCAGAAATCGCCACATCAATATTCCATTCATCCGTTTTAAATTCCATCGCGCATAAACTCGTTATTCCATCCACTACCGACAAAGCTTCATGATTTTTTATTATTGAGCATAAAGTTTTAATGTCGTTTGCAGCTCCCGTAGAAGTTTCGCTATGAGTTAAAGCGACTATTTTTATATCTTTATTTTTATTTAAGGTTTCTTCCAAAACTTCGGGTTTTATTACATCTCCCGCTTCAGCTTCGATTTTAATAACTTCCGCTCCGCGCGATTTTGCAATCTTTATCCATCTCTTTCCAAAATTTCCAATCGACAAGCATAAAACTTTATCGCCTTCGTTTATCAAGTTTTCCAAAGCGGCGCACATTGCTCCAGTTCCGCTCGCTGTAAATAAAAATACATCGTTTTTCGTTTGAAATACATATTTTAAATCTTCGTATACTTCCTTTAGAATATTTGAAAATTCTTTGCTTCTATGAGCCATCGGATGTTTAGCCATTTCCATTAAAGCGGATTCTGGAACAGGAGTGGGACCCGGTATCATTAAAAAAGTTTTATCTTTCATTTTTGTAACCTCTCAAAATTGAAAATTAAAATTTTGTCATAAATTTTATAATTAAAAACAAATAATATAGAAAAAAATATTTTTGTCAATACTACATATAGTATTAATTGTTTAAAAATTTATAAAATAATAAAATAGATATAGTTTACATAATAAAATATTTTCTGCAAAATTTGTAAATTTTTTATTTTTTAACTGTTGCAATATTTTTTAAATATTGTATAATTTCTTTTTTATAAAAAAAATTGTTTGAGGATTTTTAATAAATTTATAAAAATAATATTACAATAATTTAAGTTAAAAACGGGTATGTTAGTAACATGTCTGTAATGGGTATTTCAATATTTGCTGGAATATCTTTTGGAAGACTTAAATAAATTATATAAATTAGCTATATTCATTCATTACCTCCCAAAAAATGTATATACCCCGCTTAATGCGGGGTTATTTTTTTATATCTCGATTAATTTTATTCCGTATATCTTTGAAAGCTCTTCGTATTTTTTGTGGCAAATATTTTTATCTCCTATAGAACTACTGCAATTGTTTAACATATAAATTTTTTCCGTTATACTTTTTTCATTTTTATGCATTTCGCAAAATTGTTTAATCGTCTCGTAAACGCAATAGTCTTTAGCCTCTCCGCAAATATATATTTTATCGTAATTTTTAATCTCTTTTACCCAACCGTCATTATATTGATTTTTATTTGTTATCACTTCGGGTTTTATCGCTCCATACATTTCGGTGAATTTATCCGTTCCTTTTATTATTTTCTTTACGGAAGTTTTTTTAGCCGTTTCAAAAAACGCGAGAATATTTGAAAGTTGTTTTTCTATCAGCCAACCATCCGTAGCATATATGCAATGATAACTCCAGATAATTAAATTTTGACTTCCCTGTTCCTTTAATTTTTTTACATATTCGGTTTGAACATCTTTATAAACGGGAATAACTTCCTTATTTTCTATTTTTTCCAATGTTATTTCGGTAAAAGGTTTGACATATTCGCCGTTTGGAGTTTTCCATAAAAAAGGATGAAATATAGAATCGTAGCTATGAGTGTCCATCGTGGTATAAATAGCTGATAACGATTCGATATTGTCATAAATAAATTTTATTATTCTTTTTATATCGCCTAAAGCTCCGTTTACAGCCAAAGCGCCTTTTTCCAAATCTATAAAATCTCTTTGAGCGTCTATTATAAGTAAGGCTTCGTTTTTATCGTTGTTTTTTATATTAACGGAAGAAGCCAAATTATAAATTTCGTTTCGATTTATGGGATTTTCTTCTTTTCCAATATATTTTTCGTTTACAATATTTTTTAAATCAATCATAAAAAGCCTTTTATAAATAATTTTTATAATATTCTTACGATATTTTATTATATCATATTATTTTATTTATATTAAAGATTTGACTTTATGGTAAAATTGTGTATAATTCTAGCAATAGTAATTTATTGAAAAAGGAGAAAAATATGAAAAATATATTTATCGTATTATCAATAGTTTTATTAAGTTTTGGGATGTCTTGTTCTAAAAGCAAATCTTCCGATTCGACTTTTAAAATCGGAATATTGCAATTGGTGGAACATACAGCGTTAGACCAAGCGAATAAAGGTTTCGTTGACGGATTAAAAGAGGAAGGATTCGAAGACGGAAAAAATTTGATTGTAGATTATCAAAATGCTCAAGGAGAACAAGCGAATTGTATAACCATAGCTCAAAAGTTTATTAACGACAGATGCGATTTGATATTGGCAATAGCGACTCCAGCAGCTCAAGCTATTGCTAATCTAACCAAAGATATTCCCATACTTATAACTGCGGTTACCGACCCGGCTTCGGCAAAATTGGTAGCAGACAATAATTTGCCCGGAGGAAATGTTACGGGAACTTCCGATTTAAATCCCGTTAACGAGCAAATGGAATTGTTAAAAAAATTGATTCCAAATGCAAAGAGAGTAGCTTTCTTATATAATTCGAGCGAACAGAATTCTAAATTCCAAGTGGATATCGCTAGAAAAAAAGCGGAGCAAATGGGTTTAACTTGCAGAGACGCCACGATAACTAATCCGAACGAGATACAGCAAGTAGTTCAAAATCTTGTTGGAAAAGTCGATGTAATATATACACCTACCGACAGTATGGTTGCGGCTGGAATGCCTACCGTAATATCCATAACCGAGCCTGCAAAAATACCCGTTATATGCGGAGAAGAAGGACATCTCGAAGCGGGAGGTTTGGCTACTTACGGAATCAATTATTACGAACTTGGAAAATTGACTTCAAAACAAGCGGTAAAGATATTGAAAGGAGAATCTAAACCAGCGGATATGCCGATAGAATATTTGCAGAATTTATCTTTAAAAATAAATACAAATGCGGCTCAAAAATTAGGAATTGTAATCCCGGCGGATTTATAAAAATAATTTTAAATTTAAAGCCCGTATTAATTTTAATAAATTTAATATGGGCTTTTTTATTTTATAATTTTCATAAATTTAATTTTATAAATATAAAATATAATAAAAAATAAATAAAAAAATAAATGTTTAATATAAAAATAATTATCAAATATGACGGAACGGATTTTTGCGGATGGCAGATTCAACCGAATTTAAGAACGGTTCAAGGCGAAATATATAAAGCCGTTCAAAAAATATATTCTCAAAAAATAACTATATGCGGATGCGGAAGAACGGACGCGGGAGTTCATGCAATTGGTCAGGTTGCGAATTTTAGAATTCCAAAAATGCTCGTTCCTATAGAGAAAGTTCATATAGCTTTAAATTCATGCTTGCCAAAAGACATAAGAATAATGTCGGCGGAAATTATGCCTGAAAGTTTTAATGCGAGAGTTTCCGCCAATTTTAGGGAATATTTATATATAGTTTATAACGGCGATATATCATGCCCGTTTTACGAAAGATATGCATGGTTTTATAGAAAAAATATTATAAACGAAAAATTAATTAACGAATATGCAAAATATTTTATCGGAGAACATAATTTTACTTCCTTTTGTTCTACCGAAGACGAGAATGATTCTAAATTTAGATATATAGAGAGAGTTTTTGCAATAAGAAAAAAAAATATCGTATATTTGATAATAAGAGGAAACGCTTTTTTGCATAATATGGTTAGAATTATGGTAGGCACTTTAATCGAAGGGCAGAGAAAAAATAAACATTTAAATTTTATAGAAGAGATAATAAAAGAAGAAGACAGAACCAAAGCTTTGGTTACCGCTCCGGCGCATGGATTATATTTTAGAAAGGCGTATTTCTTTTAAATTTTACAATTCAAATAAAAATACGCTGATTAACTTTTTTAAAACGATTTTATTTTCCGCTTTTAAATCTTTCCGATTTCGTCAATAAGTTTCTATTGTTTAGCGTAAGTTCGTTGATTAGGGTTATTACCAAGAGACGGAATAGAAATATCAACATAGCAATTTGACGGATTATCGAATCTAATAGTTCCGCTAGTGTTATAATTTCCCGTTACTTTTACGGTATAAGGAAACTTAAAAGTATCTTCTTCAATTTTCCCAGAAATAGAACTTGTGTAAGAATATATAAGACCTTGACTATCCGTTCTACTTACACTAACTTGAGCTTTTAAATTACCGTTTGTATCAATACGAAAAGTGTCTGGTTTTCCAGAAGGATTATTCCAAGTTCCGGCAAGTTCGGACTTAGAATAAACAATGTCATCGTTTACATTATCGCTTACTCTATAACTATTATAACTATTTCTTCGGCGCCCACCCCCACCCATTATGGCATCAGCGCCACAACTTACTGAAAATAATATTAAAGATAAAAATAAAATTAAAAGATTTTTCATTAACCACTCCTTAAAATTTAGTTTCTGTTTATAAGATACAAAAAATAAAATAATCGTCAAGCATTTTTTAGTAAAAGGAGAATTTTTATTTATTATTTTTCATAATTATAATTTAATGATTATTTTTGACAAATGGAAATTTTTTAATATAATTTATTATATGCATATAATATCGGGTTATAAAAAAAATAAAAAAATAATTATTCCAAAAAGAGATTTTAGACCTACTCAAAGCAAAGTGAGAGAAGCTTTATTTAATATAATAGAAGTTAAAGACAAAATATTTTTAGATTTATGTTCGGGAAGCGGCGCGATTGGTTTTGAGGCTTTAAGCAGAGAAGCAAAATATTGCGTTTTTGTTGAAATAGATAGAGAGGCTGTTCAAAATATTTTTATTAACGCTAAAAATATATTTGAAGGCGAAAAAGAAAAATATAAAATAAAAAGAATTGCCGCCGAGGATTATACGAAAAGAACGAACGAAAAATTCGATATAATTTATTTTGACCCGCCTTATAATTCTAAAATTTATGAGATTGTAATAAAAACCGTAATGGAAAGAAATTTATTAAACGAAAACGGATATTTGATAGCGGAATCTGGTTATAAATACTATAAAAAATTTTTGGAAAAATCTTTGGAAAATTATAAAATTAATATGAAATACGATATAAAAATTTACGGTGAAAATGTCTTAATAATTTTTAGAAGATATATTTATAATTGATATTATATTAAAATAATGATATACTAAAGTTATGAGGGATAAAGTAATTTGCTTATCGTTTGTTTTATTTGTATTTTTATTCGGGATTGCGATTAAACTATTTCGTATTAATACGAACTTTGCCGAAAGATACATTAATGTTACGGTTAAGGGGGCGGTTATGAATAGAGGAACTTATCTTTGCAAAAGCGGAATATCGATTGCCGAGGTTTTGGAAATGTCGGGTGGAATGAGAGAGAGCGGATATTTGCCCGAAGGTTTTGATTATAATATGCCGATAACCGAAGATATTATAATCAATATACCGAACAAATATTCAATCGTAAGAAAACATTTTGAAGAGAATTAATTATGAAAAATTTTGTAAGCATTTTTAATAAAGATATTTCGATGGACGAATACGAACTTGACAGTATGCTTGATAAAAATATCGAAATAAAAGAAAACGAACTTCCGACAATTTTAATCGATAAAGAAGACGATACGAATAAATATATAAATATAAATAATTCCAATTTAAATTTATTAAATGAAAGTATTGAAAATAATAACGACATCGAAACAAGCGAAAACGAAATAAATAAAAACGAAATTGAAAATATAGAAAACGAAAACGACTTTGATAAATCATATAACGAAGAAGAGAATAATTCATACGAAGATTTTGAAAACGATGTAGGTTTAACCGAAAGTGATTTGATAAATATAGAATATGTGGAGGATTTTAATTTAGAGAATGCCGTTTTTAACAGTAAAGGCAATGATATTTATAAAAATAATGCCGAAAAATTTAATATAAACGACATTAACGATAACGATATTGAAGAAATAGATTTAACGGAAGAAGATAATTTAAAAAAAGAGGAAGAAATTAAAGAAGAGGAGATTGTAGAGAATAAGATTGTAGAAGATGAAAAGGTCGTTGTGCCTTCCATCGATAATGTCGATTATATAGACGAAAGTAATTATATCAATTCGATGGATTCCGACGAAGAGATAATAGAATTGTCGGGAAACGAATTAGATTTAATAACTAAAGACGAAGACATAAGCGAGGATAAAGGAAATATTTTAAAAGTATCGGGCGGTAATATGAGAAAAGATAATTTTTTATTAGAAGAACAAACTATAGAAAACAAATCGGAACATATTGACGA
>CAZUEE010000100.1:0-8200 GCA_964619175.1 uncultured Brachyspira sp.
AATACAATACAATACAATACAATACAATACAATACAATACAATACAATACAATACGCATTATTTTAAATTTTTTAAACTACATATATTTGACATTTATTACAACATTAATAAAATATAGAAGTTCTTTGAATAAAGATATGATAAAATTAAATTACTGTTTTCAAGCCGCCTCTTACCAAGATGATATTTCTCATCTTTCATTATATAATATAATTTTCTCAAGGGGATATATTATCGTATCCCCTTGAACTTATCGATATTATGAATTTATCTATAATTTAAGCATTAATTTGCTCATTCTTGAAGCGAACAATTTCGGGTCATCCAAAGGCAAATTCTCAAGTATGCAAGCTTCGTCGTATAAAAGCTCGCTGTATTCTTTAAATAACTCGGATTTTTTATTTGATTGATATTCTTTTTCCATAGATTTAAAAACCTCATGCGAAGTATTTATTTCTAAAACTCTCTCTGGCTTCATACCGAACATATTATTTCCCGTTTCGGCGAGAACTTTAGCCATATTAAAACTAATAGAATCCGCTTTATTTACAAGACAAACCAAACTCTCTTTAAGTCGCTCGCTCTCTCTAACATCCGCCACTTTATTATCGCCTAAAACTTCTTTAATCGCTTTCATTATGTCTTTAGTTTCTTCGTTTTCTTCTTTTGTGGAATCTTTATCCGTTTTTTCATTATCCGCCTGAAGTATAGAATGAAGTTTTATTTCTTCGTAATCTCTCATCATCCCGACCATAAATTCATCTACTCTGTCGGTAAAGTAAAGAACCTCGTAGCCTTTATCTTTCATTCCTTCCATATGCGGAAGTTTTTCTACCGAAGCTCTGTCTTTTCCCGCGACATAATATATAAACTCCTGCCCTTCCTTCATTCTGCTTTTATATTCCGATAAAGTCGTATATTCGTTTTCGGCTATAGACGAAGATTGAAACAATAATAGATTGGATAATTTTTCTTTTTTAGTAAAATCGCCGTATATTCCTATTTTTATAGATTCTCCGAATTCTTTAAAAAACTCCTCGTATTTTTTTCTGTCGTTTTTTAAAATATTTTCTAAAGCTTCTAAAATTTTCTTTTCAAGATTTGACGCTATTCTTTTTAATTGAGCGGTATGCTGCAAAATCTCCCTCGATATATTAAGAGAAAAATCTTGCGAATCAACCAATCCTCTGACAAATTTCAAATATTCGGGAAGTAATTCTTTGCATTTATCCATTATAAACACATTTCTCGAATAAAGTTCCAAACCTCTTTCAAAATCGGGATGCAAAAAATTAAAAGGCGCTTTTGAAGGAATAAATAACAAAGCCGTATATTCTAAAGTTCCTTCCGCTTTAGTATGTATAATATCGAAAGGCTCTAAATAATCATGAAAATGCTCTTTATAGAATTCATTATATTCTTCGGTTTTGACATCGTTTTTATTTTTCTGCCAAATGCTAATCATAGAGTTAATGGTTTTTTCTTCGTATTGCTGAATCTCTTTTTCATCTTTTTTAGGAATTGGCATATCCATAATAATAGGATAACGAACATAATTGGAATATTTTTGTATCAACCTTTCTAAAACATATCTATTTAAATAATCGCTCTCGTTTTCTTCGTTTTCGTTTTTAGGCTTTAATTTTAATATTATATTCGTTCCTCTATCTTTTTTGTCGATATCTTCTATAGAATAAGAACCGTCTCCCGAACTTTCCCATCTGACGCCGTTATCCGATTCCACATTTTTAGTTTCTATTATAATGTTGTCTGCGACCATAAAAGCCGAATAAAAACCCACTCCAAACTGCCCTATTAAATCTATGCCATTTTCTTTTTGATTATTATCTGCAAGTTTAATTTTTTCCAAAAAGGCTTTAGTCCCGCTTCTTGCAATCGAACCTATATTTTGTATGACATCCTCTCTCGTCATACCTATGCCGTTATCTTTTATTACGAGAATTCTATTTTGTTCGTCTATTTCTATTTTTATTCTCAAATCATCCATTCCCGTATATTTGTCGCTTTTGGTTATAGATTCGAATCTAGCCTTGTCCAAAGCGTCGCTTGCATTGGATATAAGTTCTCTTAAAAATATCTCCTTATGAGTATAAATAGAATGAACCATTAAATTTAAAATTTGTTTAGTTTCGGCTTCAAAGTTAAGTATTTGTTTTTCTGCCATTATTAACTCCTTAATCGTTTATATATTTATTTAAATTTATTTAAAATTAAAAAATAAAAGTTTAAGAATATAAAGTCCAAATAAAATTATAAATAAAAAAGTAAAGTTATAAAGTTAAATCATTATAATTCCAATTTAATAAAAATTCAAATATTTTTTTGATAAAAACATATTGACAATATTATTAATTATATGTAATATCAATCGAAATAAAAACGACATATATGTCATTTTTATTTAAAATTTATTTATAAATTTTAAATTTGTAAATTTTAAATAAAAATTAAACGGTTTAAAATTATGAGAGGTGAAAAATGCCTAAAGTTAGTAAAGAATATTTTGAAAGTAAAAGAAAAATAATATTGGACGCTGCTTTAAAAGTATTTTCTCAAAAACCGTCTTTTATGGTTAGTATGAAGGACATAATAAAAGAATCAAAATTAAGTCAAGGAGGCGTTTATAAATATTATTCGAATATAGACGATATTATAATTTCTTTGATTAATGAAAATGAAAAGGAAAATATAATAAATCCTAAAGATATATTACAAGAAAATTATAATAATCCAGAAAAAGCTATATTCGAATTTTTGGAAGCGTATAAGAATTATTTTTTTAAAAATATCAAAGAATATAGCAAAATATTATTTGAACTATATCCAATAATTCTTAACGATAAAAAGAGAGTTAAGAAATATATTAGTAAAATTAATTCGAGCATTAATTTGGTATATTGGATTGAAGCGCTTATTATTTATTTTGATAAAAAAATAGAAGAAAGATATTTTTATCCTATAACGGGTTCAAAACAAATATATATGCTAATAATAAGTATGATAAAAGGAGTAGAAAACGAATTGATTTTATCTAAATATTACCATAAAAAAGGAGGCTATAAAATAGATTTTGAAACGAAATTAAACGATATTATAGAAACTATTTATAAAACTATATTGTTTTTAATGGGAAGTAAAAAGTTGAAGATGAAAAATTGAAAGTAAAAATTAAAAAGTTAAAAACGAAAAAAGCAAAGGAGAATTAATGATAGAAATAAATAAAATTATAAAAAAAATAAATAATAGAAAATTTATAAAATTGCAATCGATAAAAATAGCGATATGTTTGCTGGTATTTTTGAGCATGCATCTATATTCTCAAACAAATTCCAATATAACGAATACCGTAAGTTACTCATCTTATATGGAAGCGATAAGAGATTTGATACCGGAAATGAAAATAAACGCCGTAGCGGAAACCAACGCCGAAATGAATCTATTAAGCGCTAAAAGTTCGGGCGATGTAAATTTAACGGCGCAACTTGGAGCTATAGGATTATACGGCGCAAACAGTTCAATATCGGCTTTAGGCGGACAGTCGGCGGAAGCTGTGGGAATAAGAGCTGGTATAGGAGTCGGAAGTTTGATTCCATATAGCGGAACGAGATGGTCGGTTAATTTGTCGCATAATTCCTATTTGGACGGAAATATATATTATGCAAACGGAGGAAGCGATAAATTTCAAAATTACGCTCCTTCTCTTACCATAGAAGTTTCTCAACCGATATTAAGAAATTTTTTCGGAGCTTTGGATAAATATCCTATAAAAGACGCCGAATACGCCCTAACGATTGCAAAACTTCAAAGACGGCTTGACGATACGAGCGTGTTAGTATCGTATCAGAAAATTTACTATCAATGGATAATGTATGAAAAATTACTGTCCTATTATAGAAACATGTATATAACGGCAAGAAGTTTTGAAAATCAAATGATGGCGAGATATCAAAGCGGGCTTATCGATAACGATTCTTATCAAAATGCCCGAACCCAAACTATGATTTATAGCGATTATTATTCGCAAAATAGAGTTTATTTAGATAGTCTTTTAACTACTATAGCTTTCTTTATTCCCGATATAACGAATTTTAGTCCCGACCATTCCGCATGGGACGCTTATCTTAATTTGGGAAGCAATATGGAAATGGAAAATATATCTTTCGAAGACAGTATAAACGGACAAATTGCATATCAATCGAAAGTTCGCGCAGAATATACTTTGGAAGCGATGAAAAGCGGAAATTTGCCCGATTTGTCAATAGTGGGAAGCGTTAACTTAAACGGAATAACTCCAAATTCTTCGGGATATTTTAATTCTTTTAAAAGCATGACTAATGTAGATTTTTTTGCAGGCTTGCAATTTTCGTATCCTATAGGCGACAGAGCCAATAAATCTCAATATAAAAAGGCTCAAAACTCTTTATACGGAATAATAGCGCAATACGAACAATTGGAAAAAGATTATAATACTCAATTGCAAACTTATATATCGAGATTCAACGCTTACAAAAATTTAATAGCGAGCAAAAGAGCGCAAATAAACGCTATAAATTCAAGGATAGCGACTCAAATGCAAAAATTAGACCAAGGGCGTTTGGAAGTTGACGATTTGCTCACTTCGAGACTCGAACTTGTAACTTCACAAACCCAATTGCTGAATTTGCAATACGAGCTTATAACTACCGTATTCGATTATAGGTCTTTGCTTGCGATAGATTCTCAATAATAGTTTATAAGTTTAATAGTAGAAAGTAAAAAAGTAAAATTGAAAATAAAATTTAATTTAATAAAAAAAATATTACAGATTTAAGGAGAAAATTGATAAATGGAAAAGATTATAGTATTTTTTGCCAAAAAAACGATGCTTGTCAATATAATAGTAATGGCGGTTTTATTTGTGGGAGCTTATTCTTATTTTAATTTGCAAAAAGAATCGTTCCCTTCCACCGACTTAGATATGATACTTATAGCGGTAACTTATCCGGGAGCTACGCCTTTGGATGTGGAACAAAACGCCGTTATTCCGATAGAAGAACAACTTCAAGGCATAGCTGGAATAGACGAATACGAAACTACCATAATAGAAAATATAGCTATAATATTGGTAAAGCTTGATGATAGTCTTCCAAATAGACAACCCGTTAAAGATAAAATATTTAGAGAGATGCAAAATGTTCCCGATTTATCTTCAGATGTTGATGAAGTGACAACCTACGATTTGAACCCGGCAAATATGTCGGTTTATACTTTGGGAGTTCATTTTAAGGAAGGAATGGAAGGAGATGAGAGAGAATTATTCGATGTAAGTCAAAGGCTCGAAAATGACCTTGTAAGGCTAGACGGAGTTTCGGAAATAAGAATATCGGGAAGAACCGACCCTGAAGTTCATATATACGCCGACCCTGTAAAACTTCAAGAAAATTATATTTCGTTAAACGATATAATTAATTCCTTAAGTATAAGAAATGTTAGGGCTACGGGAGGAGATATAGAAAATAGAGGAAAAGAGCAAACGGTAGTAACATACGGAGAATTTACGAATCCTCAAGAAGCGGAAAATGTCATTATAAGGTCTACTTTCAACGGGCAGAGAGTTAGAGTTAAAGATATAGCCACCGTTAGTATGGGATTTGAAGAAAAAGATGTTCTTATGAGAGTAAATAAGGCTTCTGGTTATTCTTTGGATGTGATAAAAAACGAAAATGCAGATATTATAAAAACTATCGAAGAGGTAAATAAATATTTGAAAGAAAACGGCGACCTTATCCCTGAAAATATACAAATAACGGTTATGGGAGACAATTCGAGGACAATTAATTCTTTATTAAGTATAGTTACTTCAAATTTGATACAAGGATTTATAATAATATTCATAGCTCTTATAATATTTTTGGATTTCAAAAGCGCAATATTTACGAGTTTGGGAATGGTTATAACCATGTTTTCTTGTTTAATATATATGAGAGTGACGGGAATAACATTCAATACTATGTCTTTGGCGGCGGTTATTACGGTTTTGGGTATGATAGTAGACAATTCTATAGTAGTTTCGGAAAATATATTTAATTTTAAACAGTCGGGTTATAAAGGACTCGAGGCTACGCGTCTTGCGGTAAGCGATGTCATTATGCCTATGATTGTGTCTACTTTAACTACAGTCGCTGCGTTTTTTCCTTTGCTTACAATAAGCGGTATGATGGGAAAAATATTAAACTTATTTCCAAAAATCGTCATATTTACTTTAATTATGAGTTTGCTTCAAGCGACCCTTCTTCTTCCAAATCAATTGCAAGATAAAGAAGACAAATATAGAAACTATAAACCGAAGAAAAAGAAAAGTAAATTTAAAAATCCTCTCGACTTCGACAAAGATAAATTATTCGATAAAATGAAAATTCCTTACGGAGCATCTTTGGAAAAATTATTGCATGTCAGATATTTGGTTATAGCAGCTTTTGTAGCTCTCCTTATAGGTTCGATATTTTTAGCTCAAAACAGTTTTAAAAATTTCGTTTTAATATACGATACGAGCGCTGACACTATAGTAATAAATATAGAAACTCCTACGGGAAGTACGAAAGATGTTACAACCGAACAAATATCCAAAATAGAGGATGTAGTATCAAGCGTGGTAAAACCCGAAGAATTAATAGCTATATATACCCTTGTGGGACAGCAAGTCGACCAAGAGATTATATCGGAAGAAAAGGGAAGCCTTGCGGGAATAATGGTTTATTTAGTTCCCGCAGCCGAAAGAAAAAGGACGGCGGATGATTTAGTCGCTTTAATAAACGAAGAGATTGACAAAACGGATATAAGAGAGTATGTTCCCGTATTTACTATGAATACCAAAGGTAATGTTGACCCCGGCGACCCTGTAAATATTAAAATAGTTGGAAACGATACCGAACTTGCAAAAAAAGCTAAAACGGAAATAAGAGATTATCTTTCTACTATTAAAGGCGTCATCAATATAGACGACGACGACAAAATAGGAAAGGACGAGTTAAGAATATTGTTCGATTATGATAAAATCGCTCAACTTGGCGTTAATGTGGCAACGGTTGCAAGCGAAGTAAGAACGGCTTATACAGGAACGGTGGCGACATATATACAGGAACTTGAAAATAAATTGGATTTTAGAGTTATGTTTGATAAAAAATACACTTATGACACTGAATATTTGAACAAACTTTTAATACCAAATTCTCAAAACAGATTGATATACCTTGAAAATCTTGCGACTGTTCAAGTTACAAACGGGCTTTCCACTTTAAAACATTATAACGGAGAGAGAACGATAACTATAACGGCGGATATAGAATACGGGGAAAATACTTCTCAACAGGTTATGAACGCCATAAGCGAAAGATTTAAAAATTTTAATAGGGAATATAGAGGATTAAAATTAGATTTTGGAGGCGAGGCGAAAGAAACCGTAAAGGCTTTAAGACAGCTTTTATTTAGTTTTCTTATGGCTTTTATATTCGTTTATATAATATTGCTATTACAGTTGAATAGATTCATTCAGCCTATTATGATTATGCTTATTATTCCTTTCGGGCTTATAGGAGTTTTACTCGGTTTTGCCGTTCATAGAATGCCTTTGTCCTTTATGGGAATAGTTGGAATAGTAGGACTTGCGGGAGTGGTGGTAAACAACGGAATTATACTCGTCGATGTAATAAACAATATTATAGACAGAGGAGTTCAAGGTGGAAAAAAGGGAATTAAAAAAGCTATAATAGATGGTTCTAAACAGAGACTTCGTCCCGTATTTTTAACCACTATCACCACGGTTGTAGGGCTTCTTCCAACGGCTTGGGGAATTGGCGGAAGAGCGGACTTGATTATACCTATAGTTATGGCTTTGGCTTACGGGCTTTTATTCGCTTCTCTTCTTACTCTTATATTCTTGCCATGTATGTTTATGATAATGTTCGATTTAAGATTGATAAAGATTCCAGAAGAGCAAGTTCCGAGAGAAGATATAACGAGCACAAATATTTAGTTCTATAATAATGGATTACTTCGCATTAAAATGCCGAGTAATCCAAATTAAAATTTGTTAACATTTTTAACAACAAAGAGTTTTCCCAGAGGGACCAGAGTGAAAGCCATATTGTTATTTAGAATTAGTTAACTTTTTAACAACAATGGGTTTTCGCTTTGCGTCCC
>CAZUEE010000101.1:0-8179 GCA_964619175.1 uncultured Brachyspira sp.
GTGAGCTACAGGATAACGATGCATTTTTTATCAAGTTTATTTAATTAACAATTCATTGAAATTATTTAATAAAATTGTAAAATGTTATATAATTCAAACATATTGTTTTTTGTTTTAATTTTTGTAAGGTAAAAATATGATAAATAAAAGACTGATAGAATTGATGGGAAACGCTAAAAAATTTATAGTTTTTCATGTATTCTTTCAATTAATAAATCTTTCGCTTAATATAATCGCAATATTTTTAATTTCCGAATTTTTGCAAAAAGCGCTTGAAAAAAATATGGAAAAAAATATTTTAAGTTACGATATAATAAAAGTTTCTTCCTGCATTATAATAGTTATAGTATTGAGATTTATATCAAATATCCTTATGGCGAAAATGTCTTATTACGCTTCGGGAAAAGTAAAACAAACTTTAAGAGAAAAAATATATTCTAAACTTTTGAAACTCGGAATCTCATATAGAGAAAAATTTTCAACGAGCGAAATCGTTCAAATATCTATGGAAGGCGTAGACCAACTAGAAGTTTATTTTGCAAGATATTTGCCTCAATTTTTTTACAGCGTAATATCTCCGATTATTTTGTTTGCCGTTCTTTCTACAATAAGCATAAAAGCGTCCGTTATCCTTATTTTATGCGTGCCTTTAATTCCGATATCGATAATTGTTATAGTAAAAATAGTAAAAAAAATATTAAAAAAATATTGGGGAAGTTATGGAGATTTGGGAGAAGTATTTTTGGAAAATTTGCAAGGACTTACGACTTTAAAAATATATCAAGCGGACGAAAGAAAAAATAAAGAAATGAACAAACAAGCTGAAAATTTTAGAATCGCTACGATGAATGTTCTTAAAATGCAGCTTAATTCCATAACGGCGATGGACATAATAGCCTACGGAGGAGCAGCGCTTGGAATAATCATTTCGGTTAAAGAATATATAAACGGAAATATAAATTTAGCCGGAACTTTTTCTATTATAATGTTGTCTGCAGAATTTTTTATTCCCTTAAGGCTTCTCGGCTCTTTATTCCATATAGCTATGAACGGAATTTCGGCAAGCGAGAAAATGTTTGAAATACTCGACATAAAAGAAGACAATACAAGAATAAATAAAATCGACTCTAAAAACGAAAATATAATAATCGAAAATCTTAATTTTGGATACGACAAAAATAAAATTATCCTAAAAAATATAAATATGACCATAAAAGAAAAAAGTTTTATTTCAATAGTGGGACAGTCGGGTTCGGGGAAAAGCACTTTGGCAGGGCTTATATCTTTAAGAAACGAAAATTATAACGGTTCTATAAAAATCGGCGATATCGAACTTTCCACTATAGATAAAGACGATTTAATGAAAAAAGTAGTTATAGTCGACCATAACGGATATTTATTTAAAGGCGATGTTTACGAGAATTTAAAAATGGCGGGAGAAAATATAACCGAAGAAGAAATGAACGAAGCTTTGAAACGAGTAGGATTATACGATTTTCTATTTTCTAAAAATAAAGTTGAAAATACTATTAAAAATAAAGATTTTGAAAGCGGACTTAAAACAAAAATAACTGAAAAAGCCTCGAATTTATCTGGCGGACAAAAGCAGAGATTAGCAATTGCAAGAGCTATACTTTTTGACGGCGACATTTATATTTTTGACGAAGCGACTTCTAATGTGGATGTAGAAAGCGAAGAAAATATTATGGACATTATAAAAGAAATCGCAAAAACTAAAACGGTAATATTAATATCTCATAGATTATACAACTCAAAATTTGCAAATAGAATATATTTTTTGAAAGATGGAATCATAAAAGAGGAAGGCTCTCATGACGAACTTATAAGATTAAACGGAGAATATGCAAAAATTTATAACGAACAGATTAATTTAGAAAGAATAACCAAAGGAGCTATGGAAAATGCGTAGAAGCGGCGTAAAAATTATGGCAGAACTTATAGTATTAATATTTCCGCTTATTCATATTATGATTATCGCAATTATAACGGGAGTTTTGGGTTTTTTATGCGCGATATTTATAACGATATTCGGCGGATATGCGATAATCGAATTTTTAAATTCTTTTTTAAATCCAAATTCTTTTTCTTATTTAAATATTATATTTGCAATTATAGTTATTATGGCGTTTTTAAGAGGAATTTTTCATTATATAGAACAGCTTAGCAATCATTATATAGCTTTCAAATTGCTAGCTTTAATAAGAGACAAAATATTCGCATCTTTAAGGAAACTATCCCCCGCAAAATTGGAAGGATGCGATAAAGGGAATTTAATAGCTTTGATAACGAGCGATATAGAACTTCTAGAAGTTTTTTACGCTCATACAATCTCTCCGATAGCTATAGGAATTTTAACTTCACTCATAACGACTATTTTTATCGGAAGTTTTAATATTATTCTTGGATTTGTCGCATTTTTAGGATACTTAACTGTAGGATTTTTTATACCTTATTTTTCTTCAAAATATGGCAAAAAAGACGGAATGGAATATAGAGATAATTTTGGAAAATTAAACAGTTATTTTTTAGACAGTTTATGGGGAATAAAAGAAATTCTGCAATTTGGATGCGGCGAAAAGAGAAATAAAGAAATAGAAAAGAAAACGAATAATTTATCGAATATAAACAAAAAATTAAAAAATTACGAGGGAATAATAAGCGCTTTGACAAACTCCACGATTTTAATATTTACTTTAGCCGTTTTAATAATAAGTTATATAACGGAAAAAGAAAATAATTTTGCAAATATAATAATTCCCACAATAGCTATGGCAAGCTCTTTCGGTCCTACCATAGCGTTAAGCAATTTGGCTAATAATTTATTTTTAACATTGGCAAGCGGCGAGAGAGTTTTAAATTTACTTTCTGAAAAACCGATAGTGGAAGAAGTTTATAACGGCAAATATTTAAAATTCGAAGGATTGGAATGCAAAAATATTTGTTTTAATTACGGAGAAGAAGAAATATTAAAAGATTATAATTTAAATATAGAAACGAATAAAATAATCGGAATAAAAGGAAAAAGCGGAAGCGGAAAATCGACTCTATTAAAATTGTTTATGCGTTTTTGGGATATAAAAAAAGGAAGTTTAAAAATATCCAATGTCGATATAAAAGAAATAAATACCGGCTCTTTACGAGATATGGAAAGCTATGTTACGCAAGAGACTTCGATTTTCAAAGACACTATAGAAAATAATATAAAAATTGCCGATTATAACGCTACGAGAGAAGAAATTATAGAAGCTTGCAAAAAAGCGTCTTTGCATGATTTTATAATGACTCTGCCTAAAAATTACGACACTCAAGTGGGAGAACTTGGCGAGACTTTATCGGGAGGTGAAAAACAGAGAATAGGAATCGCAAGAAGTTTTTTGCATAAATCTCCCTTTATACTTTTGGACGAACCGACAAGCAATTTGGATAGTTTAAACGAAGCGGTTATATTAAAGTCGATTAAAGACAATAGCGAAAACAGAACGGTCGTTTTAGTTTCGCATAGAAAATCGACTTTAAATATATCCGACAAAATATATCAAATGAAAAACGGCAGAGATAGTTAATAAAACTATTAATATAAATCAGTTGATATAATATCTTCCGCCCAAACTCATTCTGCCAAATCCCGCCTTATTAACCTTTGCAGGATATCCCAAGCCATTAGCCACCATATGCATGCCTCCGCCAAATTCCAAAATTATAGCCACATGCCGACTTATATTTATATTGAATCCGGCTCCTCCGCCAATTTCCCAATAAAACGGTTTTGCAAATAAAAATTTTCCGCTTCTGTCTGCGTCAAAAGATAGAAAACCAAAACTTACGAAAGTAAATCCGTATCTTGAAACACTAATTTTATCGTTATATTTGTCCGCTCCTCCGAAAGTGAATTTTTCCATAAAACCCAATTCATACATTCTCGGATTGTCATCGTATATTTTAGAACCTACTATAGAAGTATAACTTTTCATTTCAAAATTATTAACTTTAAATAATTTAAAACCAAACTCTAAATTAACGCTCGTTTTTAAAGAGTCGGCGCTGCTGAATAAACCTATCGAAAAAAATCTATTATCCAAAGGAGAGGTTAAACTCTTTTTCGTATTATTTGTTTGTTCGCAATAAGCTTTTGTAAAAACGCTTAAAAAAATTAAATTTATTATAAAAATTTTTTGTATTTTCATTTATTTTATCCTTATATTATTTACCAATTATTATTGATTGATTATTTATTATTATTTATTTTGTATCGTTGTTTTCTTTTGCTATCTCTCTATTCTTTTTAAGTTGGGATTCTTCTTCTTCGGTTATAGTTTTTATTTGAGTGAAAAAATATAAATACTTTCCTACAAATAATATGCATAAAACTATTCTCGCATGCAAATTGGAGACAAATATAAAAGTAATTATTAACATACAACTTACGGGCAGAAGTATGCTTAATTTATTTTTCAAAGTCATAGCTTTTAACTGAACGAAACTCTCCAAATATTTTTTATAAATTTTAGTCGATATAAACCAATCATGAAATCTTTTAGAACCTTTTGCAAAAAAGAAAGAAGCTAAAAGTAAGAACGGAGTCGTAGGTAAAATCGGCACTACTATTCCAACGATTCCAATTCCCATAAAAACGAATCCTAAAATTATTAAAATCGCTCTCAATTTTAAATACCTCTTTTATTTTTTAATTTGTTTCTTAAATTCGTTTTTGGTTTTTAAGGTTATAAATAGATGTTTTAAGGCGAGTTTGGGGCGATAAAAAAGCATTCTTTTACCAGAAAAAATCATAACTTCTCTTATTCTTTTACGCATATCTTTTTTATAGCAATGTAAAGGACAGATACTGCAAAAAGTTTTCGTTTCCATAAATTTGCATTCGTATATTCTACAAGCCGCATAATCGAATAATTCCATACATTCATTGCATAATTTAAATAAATTATCGTTTTTATGTTTGGATTTATGTTTTGATTTGCAAAAGATTTTTATCATAAGAAAAACTAAATTTTTTTCTTCTTCTCTTTTATCGTTTATTTTATTTTTGATTTTAATTTTTCTCTTGTTTTCTCTCTTAATATTTGCGCCATACTTCATTAAAAT
Source organism: uncultured Brachyspira sp. (assembly GCA_964619175.1). Lineage (GTDB taxonomy): Bacteria > Spirochaetota > Brachyspiria > Brachyspirales > Brachyspiraceae > Brachyspira. The sequence continues at coordinate 5,122 of CAZUEE010000101.1, forward strand.
TATAACCTTTTTCTATAATATTCTTTAAATTGGAAATTAAAATTATATTGGATGCGTCCTAAAACGCACCCAATATTCCCAAGTCAAAGATTTACCAAAATTCAAATTAAAGTTTCAAATTTCAAAATTAAAATCTCCAAGTTAATCCCGTGCTTCCGTTAAATACTAAGTCGCCTTGAGAGGAATTTCCCAAACTATCTATCGTAGTGGCGCTTCCAATTTGAGCCTCGAAATACCATTCCAAATTAGGCAAAGGAGTTATATGTAATTCTCCATAAAATAAATATCCTAACGAATAAAACAAAGGCGGTATTCTAACAGGTTTTGCGCTCGTGGCATATTGATTTATTCCGCCCGTCACCAACGATAATGAAAGCGCAGGCTCTAAATAAATAGAAATTAAATCGCTTTCCGCCGTGAAACCTACAGGAAACGAAATGCCTACATATTGCGGTTTGGTTATATAATATTTTTCTCCTCCGATTTCTATAGCCGCTCCTTCTACGGTAGATTTTACTCTATGAGTGGACATATCATACCAATTTGCTATTTGTGTTGTATCCATATCAAAAGCTCCCATTGGAGAGGTTGCGTCAAGTAAATAATGCCCAAATTCAACCGCTCCGCTAACACTCGAACCTCTCGGCGTAATTACGGAATATGAAGTTCCCTTAAAATCTTTTACAGAACCTTGATATAATAATCTTATTTGAGGCTCTATAAGAACAGGGTCGGTGGAAGCTATAAAATAACCTCTGATATCTATTCCAATCGAATGAGCGTAGGAATCTTTAATAAAGCCGAATCTTCCGCCTTCTCCCATGTTAAGCGTCATACCATTACTGCCATTGCCTCCATTGCTTCCTAATGTTGGAGCATTAACCCATCTGCTTTCGTTTCCTTTCATTTTATATGTTCCGTATTTTAAATTTATTCTCAATCTGCTAAAAATATCGTTTTCGGTATAATATTCTATTCTAATGTCGGTTGAAAGCGAAAAATCATCTTTATTCACATCTCCGCTTCCTACTCCTATCGTAACGGGAATATTTATTCTAAAATTTTCCGATAGAGCGGTAGCCGTAATTATTGGAGTATGAGCTTGCCAAGTTCCCGTGACATACATAAATTGATAGCCCAATCCTATTCCAAAGCTTTCGTTTTTATAACCTATTCCCACAGTCGCTCTAGGCTTAAAAGTATTTATTCCGCCTTTAACTCCTTGTGTCAAATTATCCAATAAAACGCCGGCAGTTTCACCTTCCACTCCAATCATAAATCTGACATTCTCGTTTCCAGCCAATACTCCGGCTCTATCGAGTCGAATCGTTAGCTGATTTTCATCTATTAAAAAGTCGTTAAAATCTTCCAAAATCGTATATCCAAATAGCGAATATGCGCCAATTAATAGAGTCGTTAATATTAAATATAAATGTTTCATTTTTTATCCTTCTTATTTTACATTTTAATTTTTTGTTTATTATTTTTTATTTATCTTTATTTTATTTTTATTTAACGACTTCGTTCCAAAATACAATTATTTATTTATTCATTAATTTAAACTTGTTAAAATTTTACTTTATATTAAATTATAAAGGTTTTTTTATTGTTTCGTTTCTGTTTATCGCCTCCTTTAATAAATCTCCATTTGGGTAAATTTCAATACTCATATCTATATATTTTTTGTAATTTTCATTATCTTTCGTTTTAAAATAGTATTGAGATATCCAAACATAAGATAAATATTTTTTATATTTTTGATTAGAATTATTTAAAGCCTTATTTAAAGCTTTATTAAAAAATTCAAACGCTTTTTTGTCGTTTCCTCCGGCAATAGCGGGCGCATGCATATATCCCACAGCCGTTCCCAAAAGAGCGAAGAAATTATCCGAATCTTTTTCCAAAACTTTTTTATATATATCTTTGGTTTTTCGCCCAAAAGAAATTTTTTCGGGCAAAGCGCAATAATACACAATATAAGACATTAATTCCGATACGCTAATCAAATAATCTATATTTTCAGATTGTAAATAATTTTCATTTTTATTTATTTGATTTTTCAGATAATTATATTTTTCTTTATCGTTAGTTAAATTTTTAGCTTCCGCCAAAGAAAAGATATTTTTATAAGTTAAATCTTCTTTATTTACGGTTTTCAAATCATAATTTTTTGAAGAATAATATAAATTATAAAAATCGTTTATATCCTTCGAATTGTAAGAATATAAATTATTAAAAATTATTAAAGAAATTATTAATAAAAATATTAAATAAAATTTCATAATTCCAACCTATGTTTTATGATATATCAATTAAGTTTATATATTAATCTTAATTGTTAGTATATTCTAACATATACGATAAAAAATAGCAAGTATTTAAAACTAAAAAAATTTATAAAAATTATTAATAAATTTTTAAGGCAAATTTACAATAAGTTCTTTTAAAAATTTCCAAGTTCTATCTACCGAAGAGATACTTAAATGTTCCAACGGAGTGTGAACATCGTTTATATCGGGACCAAAACTTATCATATCGACTTCGGGCAAAACCTTTTTTAATATTCCGCATTCCAAACCGGCATGAATCGCCTCTACTTTAGCGTCTTTTCCCGTGACTTTTTTGTAAACTTTCAAAGCGATATCTTTAATTTTTGAATTTGCATCGTATTCCCAAGCGGGATATTCGTTTTCTATTTCAAATTTCGCGTTAGTTTTTCTTGCCGCAATTTCTACTATCGAAGATATTTCTTCCAAAGAACTTTTAAGAGAACTTCTTATAGAAATAGTAAAAATTAATTTTCCGTTTTCTTCTTTCAATACTCCGTTATTTGCGCTCGTTTGAACCAAGCCTTTTATATCTCTACTCATATACAAAACGCCATCGGGAGCAAGATTCATAAAATCGATTATATTGTCGCTTATTTCTTTTTTTATACATTCTTTTATTCGTTCTTTTGATTTATCTATTTTTTCTATATTTATTTGCATTTGACCATCTTCAGTTTTATATTCGTTTTTTAGTTTTTTAGCCGACTCTTCCAAAATATTTTTTATTT
>CAZUEE010000102.1:0-8172 GCA_964619175.1 uncultured Brachyspira sp.
ATCAACTTCTTATATTCCCAACGCTTGGGTCTTCTATAATCTCCTCCGGAAGCAAATAAATATTAGTTCTATCGTTATAATTATTTTCTTCGTCTAAAGGAGTATAATAATAAAATTCTTCCTCGTCGTCGGTTTGGTTAAATATTTCGATATCGGTTTCAATTCTTATTCCCCCGCTTCTTAAATGGTCTATAGGACATTGCGTACTTAAATCTATATTTCCGCCTACCGTAAGAGGATTCGTATTTATGCAGGTATGATTTCTTGGAAGACCCGATTCTGCACAAATTTCTATTATAAAAACATCGTCAGGAACAGTCCAATTAAATTTTCTTTTGTTTTCGGAGGTTATATAATTCAAATATTGAAATGTAGCCAATGCCGTAGTGGCTCCTCCCGTAACATTATTTGGCAAAACATCGTTTCTGTCGCTTCCTATCCAAGTTATGGTCGCTATCTCGTCGTTATACGCTGCAAACCAATTATCCCTATGTTCGCTTGTAGTTCCCGTTTTTGCAGAAAAAGAAGGATAATTAAAATTGTAAGAGCTGGCGCTTCTATAAGCCGTCCCTCCTTGAGCTATAACTTTTTGCAAAGTAGTATTCAAAAAATAATAGGAAGAAGAAGAAGTCCCGCTTATTTTATGAGATGTTCTATCGACCAATGCCGTAACGCTTAGTTCTTTTCCGTCCATATCTAATATTTTGCTTACTATATAAGGTTCGTATTTAATTCCGTAATTTGCTAAAGCTCCGTAAGCCGAAGCCAAATCCAAAGGACTCATTTCCATAGTTCCAAGTCCTATCGATAAAGCGTTTGGAATATAAGCGTTATCTCCGAAAAATTCTTTGGAATGTTCTATAAAATAAGAAAGTCCTATATCATTTAATAATTTTACCGCTATCGTATTTATAGACTTTGCAAGCGCCGTTTCCAATGTCATTTCGCCTCTATATTTTCTGTCATAATTTCTTGGAGAATAAGCAGGTTTTCCCGTTCCTTGCGGATATGTATAATTTGTGTCAATCATAGTAGAAAAAGGTTGAGCGCCTCCTTCGAAAGCGTATAGATATATAAAAGGTTTTATTGCGCTTCCTATTTGCCTTTTAGCCTGAACTGCTCTATTAAATTGATTTTGCAATGTGTATCCGTCTCCGCCAATCATAGCGAGTATCCCTCCGTCTTTCGGGTCTATCGAAACCAAAGCACCCTGATAACTTCTGTTTGAAGTTGCCGCTTGAAGTCCTCTTATTTTTTCTTTCATTACCAAATCTGCCGCTCTATAATATCTCTCGTTTACGGTCGTGTATATTCTTAAACCCGACAAAGCGAGTTCATCTTTATTAAAATAATTTAAAAGTTCCTGACGCACATATTCGTTTACATAAGGCGCTCTGTTTACCGTCATCTTCCATTGAGAACCTTTCACTTGCTTGCTTATGCTAGTATATTCGCTATCAAACAATTCCAATTCGCCTTCCATAGTTTCTTTATCTATAATATTATTTTTTACGAGTCTAGACAGAATCTGCTCGACTTTTCTTCTGCTGTTATCGGGATTATTGATTATAGAATAATAACTTGGATTTGGAAGCATGCCTACCAATATGGCGTATTCCAATAATCTGCATTGTCTTAAAGGTTTTTGAAAATAATAATTTGCAGCAGCTTCGAATCCGTAATTTCCGTCTCCAAGATAAACCGTGTTAAAATACATCGCTAAAATTTCTTTTTTAGTATATTTATCTTCTATCTCTTTTGCGGCAAACATTTCGAATAATTTTCTTTCTATCGTTCTTTCGCTTTTCGTAAATAATAATTTTGCAAGTTGTTGGGTGAGAGTCGAACCTCCGCCTACAATTTTTCTCGATAAAACGGTTTTTATTCCAAGATAAGCCGAACGAAAATAATTGATTCCATGATGAGAATAAAATCGCTGGTCTTCCATTAAAAGCAAAGTTTGTTCCAAAAGCGGATTGATATCGTCTATATTAACCACTTCGTAAGATGGAGGCATATATTCTCCTATCAATATATTATTTCTGTCGTATATTCTAGTTGGAGGAGAATCGCCGAACGGATTTAGAGGATTAAAATATCTTATTCTCTTTTCGTTTCCTCTTATGACTATTATATTATAATATTCTTCGAGCATCGACATACTTTGAACTCTTCTGTCAAGCCAATTTCTATAAATGCCTCCTACAAAATAAGCAAGCCCTATTCCGCAGATTGCGAATATAAGAAAAATTATAATAAAAACGCTAATTATAAATTTTTTAATTTTTTTCACTTAAACACCATATTAACATAATTATTTTGATTTTAATATCATACTATTATATAAATAACATTTCAAGTATATTTATGTAATATAAAAAATTATTAAATTTAAAAACATAAGCCTAAAATTGACGCTTGATATTATATCTTATCTATTATATAATATCATTTTAATAAACTATTAATAAACGACAATAATTTAATCAAACGGAGCTAAGGAGAAAATCATGGAAGTTATTTTAAAGAAAGATTTTATATCATTAGGTTATGAAGGCGATATATGTAAAGTAAAAGACGGTTATGCAAGAAATTATCTTATTCCAAGAAATATAGCCGTAATTAAAAACGAGGGAAATTTAAAAACTTTGGCTCAAATGCAAAAAAGTTTGGATAAAAAAAGAGCCAAAAGAAAAATGGAAGCCGAAATACTTAAAGGAAAAATAGTCGATATAAGCGTGGTTATTCCCGTTAAAGTTGCGGAAAATGGAAAATTATACGGTTCGGTTAGTCAGCAAAGTATAGTAGACGCTTTGAAAGAAAAAGAAATAGACATAAATAAAAGAGATGTTCATATGGATAAGCATATAAAAGAGCTTGGAGAATATGAAGTCGAAATTAAATTATATCATAGCGTTAATGCGAATATAAAAATTAGTGTTGTTAATATGGAAACTTCTAAAAGCGATAAAGTCGAAACTAAAGAAGAAGCATTAACCGAAGAAAAAGAAACCGTTTTGGAAACGGCAGAAACCACAGAAGAAAATACGATTACCGAAGAAGCTTAAATAATAGCGGGTATAAAATGAATAATATGCCTTACTCGATAGAAGCCGAAGAGTCTCTGTTGGGGGCTATGCTTCAAAATCCGCAGGCTATATCCATAGCTTTGTCGAAAATAAATTCAAAAGATTTTTATAGCGAAAAAAATCGACTCCTATACGAAAGCATTATAGAGATGCAAAACAGCAATATAGAAGTTAATCCCGAAACCGCCTTAAGATATTTAAAAGAAAATGGTTTGTTTGAAAAACTCTTTCAAAACGACGAAGCATATTTGATGCGAATAATAGACGGAACTCCTTTCTATCAGAATTCAAAATATTACTCTGAAATAATAGCCGAAAAATCTTTACTTAGAGATTTGATTTTCGCAGCGCAAGATATACAAAAATCGGCTTATGAGGCGAAGGATGCCGAAACAAAAGAAGTGGCGGACTTTGCGGAAAAAAAAATATTCGAAGTTACCCAAAGGAGACTCGACAACGATTTTATCCATATAAGAGATTTGCTTTATGAAGCTTTGGAATCTATAGACAAAAGAAAGAAAAATAAAAGCGCCGTTACGGGAGTGCCTTCTGGTTTTACGGGATTGGATAAAGTGACGCATGGATTTCAACCTTCCGATTTGATTATACTTGCCGCTCGCCCTTCGGTTGGTAAAACGAGTTTCGCTCTTAATATAGTGGAACATGTTATGACTAATGTCGAAACAATGAATTTCGGAATCGGTTTTTTTTCGTTGGAAATGAGCAGAATGCAATTGGTGGAAAGATTAATTTCAAGTAAAGCTAGAATAAATTTATCGAGAGTTCGTTCGGGAGATTTGGAAAGGCAGGAACTTACAAAATTGGGACAAACTTTCAATAGTTTATCTCATGCGAATCTTTTGATAGACGATTCGAGTCAATTAACTATAATGGAAATACGAGGAAAAGCTAGGCAGATGAAATATAAATTTGCCGAAATGAGCAAGGCTAGTAAGAGAGACGATGAAAAAAATATAGATTTAAAACTTATAGTGGTAGATTATTTGCAATTAATACATTCGAATATTCAAACGAGAAGAAACGGAACGAGGGAACAGGAAATAGCGGACATATCGAGAGGACTAAAAGCGCTTGCAAAAGAATTAAATATTCCCGTTATAGCGTTGGCGCAGCTTTCGAGGGCTGTCGAACAGAGACAAGATAAACCGCGACTTTCCGATTTGAGAGAATCTGGCTCTATAGAACAGGATGCGGATTTGGTTATGTTTTTGCATAGACAAAAGCCGAATAGAGAAGACGAAGAGGTTATAGACGAAAGAAATAATCAAGTCGAAGTGATACTTGCCAAACATAGAAACGGTTCTATTATAGACGGGCTTCCTTTGAATTTTATCGCCGAACAAACTAGATTTGAAAATATTTATACTAACGCTGATAATAATTAGAAAACTAAAGAGGCTGTTTTATTATGGAATTATTTGATTTTAAGATAGAATTAAGAAAAGGCATAAAAAATAAAATCGTTTATTTTCTTGCAACTTTGGGAGAATTTAATCATTTATTTTTGCAGATTTTGAAATATACTTTTAAGCCTTCTTTTTCTTTAAAACTTTTAACCGACCAAATAATAAGAATGGGCGTAGAATCGTTTGTGGTAGCTTCCGTTACGATTCTTTGCACGGGTATGGTTATGTCTCTTCAAATAGCGGTAGTATTGGACAGCGTCTTGAAAGGAATATCTCAATTTGTAGGCTCTATGGTAGGCAAGGCTATGGTTAAAGAATTGGCGCCTATGCTTTTGGCTTTAATATTTGCCGGGAGAGTGGGAAGTTCCGTTACTGCGGAAATAGGAACTATGCAAGTAAGCGAACAACTTGACGCTTTAAAAACTCTTTACACTAATCCGATAGAATATGTCGCCGTCCCGAGATTTTGGGCTGCGGTTATATCTTTGCCTATGCTTACCGTGTCGGCTGATATTATAGGAATATTGGGAGGCGCTGTAGTGACGGTTTTCGTTTTAAACAGCGACCCGATACATTATTTCGATAGGGCGATTGCCGTAATTTCGCTCGGGGATTTTGTAGGTAGTTTGATAAAATCGACTATATTCGGTGCGGAAGTTATGCTTATATCTTGTTTTTTCGGTTTTAGAACTACCGGAGGAGCGGAAGGAGTCGGTAAGGCTACTACCACAAGCGTAGTTTATAGTTTTATGATAATACTTATTAGCGATTATTTATTGGTTTCGTTACTCGGGATGTTTGGAATGTGATTATATTTTTAATTTATATTTTTAACTAAAACGATTTATACGGGAAAATTGATTTGTCAAAAAGTAATTATAACGATTATAGTAAAGATATTTTTCAAAAGAATATTAAATATTGCAAAGGAGTCGGATTAAGATACGCAGATATACTTTCAAAAAAAAATATATTCACTCTTTATGATTTGATAACTTTTTTTCCTAGAGATTACGAAGATAGGACGAAAACTTTAAAAATATCCGAAGCGATTTTAAACGGCGATAAAAATAGCGTAGTTTATGTAGAAGTGATGGACATTTCAAATTTTACTTTTCAATTTAAAAAAAAGCCTTTGGTGATAGTAGGAGATGGTATAACTATATGCGAAGTTCCAATTTATGGAGGAAGACTTCCCGCTGGAGTTTCTTTGGGAGAAAAACTTTATTTAACAGGAAAATTTGTCCGAGGAGCGAGAGGAAAAATTCAATGCAGGATGATAGATTTTGAAAAACCTTCCTCAAATTCTTTGTCGTATGGAAAAATAGTTCCAATATATCCTTTAACTGAAGGACTTTCTCAAAAAAAATTGAGAACTTTAATAGTAAACGAGCTTATAACTTTTGAAAAAAATATGAAATACGACATTCCTTCGATTATAAAGAAGAAATATAGACTTAAAAGTTTCGTTTCGTCAATTATGGAAATGCATTTTCCAAAATCTTTCGAATCCTTGAACGAAGCGAGAGAGAGTTTGACGTTCGAAGAATTTTTAACTTTTCAATATATTCATTTAAGCGATAGGATACCGAATATATTAATCAAAGAAAAAAGATACTATTCTTCCAATTTGTTTAATAAAGTTAAATTAAGTTTGGGGTTTGAGCTTACCGAAGACCAAAATAAAGCTATAGAAGAAATAAAAGACGATTTATTTTCCGACAGGCAAATGTTTAGATTGTTGCAAGGAGATGTGGGAGCGGGCAAAACTATAGTCGCTTTTTTAACCGCTTTGATTCCATGCGAGGCTGGATTTCAAACGGCTTTTTTGGCTCCAACCGAAATTCTTGCATTACAACATTTTTATACATTTAAAAGAATCATAAAAAACGCGGGACTCGAAAATATTATTAAAGTGGACATATTAACTTCGTCCGTTAGTCAAAACGAAAGAAATTATTTGCTTAAAAGACTCAGAGAAGGCAAATGCAATATTCTAATAGGAACTCATTCCATACTTTACGATGAGGTTGTATTTAAAAATATGTCCTATGCTATAGTCGATGAACAGCATCGTTTCGGCGTAGCTCAAAGGAACAAACTTTTATCCAAAGGAAACAACGCCGATTATCTGCTTATGACGGCGACTCCGATTCCTCAATCTTTGGCGCTTACTTTATACGGAGAATTGGATTTATCGACTATAAAAAGTATGCCCGTAGGCAGAAAGGGAGTTTTAACCAAATATAAAGAATTATACGATAGAGACCATTGTTATAGATTTTTAAGAAGCAGAATATTAAAAAACGAACAAGGATATGTAGTTTTTCCTCTCATAGAAAATACCGTAGAAAATACAGGTTCAAATTTTATAACTTTGATAAGCGAATTTGAAAGGGCAAAGGAGCGTTATTTTTACGATATGGAAATAGAAATTATACATGGAAAAATGAAAGATATCGAAAAAGAATATATAATGAACAGATTTAATAACGGAGAGATAAAAATTTTATTTTCGACTACCGTCATAGAAGTTGGAATAGACAATCCAAATGCCACGACTATTCTTATAGAAGGAGCGGAGAGATTCGGGCTTTCGCAACTTCATCAGTTAAGAGGAAGAGTGGGGCGAGGAGAAAAATTAGGCTATTGTTATTTAATTATTCACAGTGAGCTTAACGATATTATTAAAGAAAGAATAAATATTATTTGCGAAACTACAGACGGATTTAAAATAGCTCAAAAGGATTTGGAATTAAGAGGCTCGGGAGAATTTTTGGGAGATAGACAAAGCGGAATACCGGATTTTAAAATCGGAAATATAGTTAAAGACGGCGAGATTATGAGGCATGCCAAAAATGAAATGAGAGCCTTATTAAAATTGGAAAAAGAAAAAGAAGAATTCTTAAAAGATAACGAAATTTTTATTTTAAAATCCGATTATTTGAAAAAATCCATAATTAAAGACGGATGATAAAATATTATGACGAATAAAAAAATTATCAAACATATATTAGAAATAATATCGGCGTCTATTTTAGCCGTATTCATAGCCGGATTTATAAGAATATTTTTTTTCGACACTTATATCGTAACCAATAAATCTATGGAACCTACTTTTTATGAGGGAGATGAGATATTGCTTATAAAAAAAAATTTTCTATTTAATAGAATAAAGAATTTCGACATAATCGTTTTTAGGAGCGGAGAAAATAATTTGGTAAAAAGAGTTATAGGACATGAAGGCGACAGAATCGAAATTGTAGATGGAGAATTATATTTAAATAACAATCTTATAAAATACGAATTTTATAATTTTTCCGAAGAGGATAATTTAAGCTATACTATAAAAAAAAATCAATATTTCGTTTTGGGAGATAATATTTCGGTTAGCGAGGATAGTAGAAAATTCGGACTTATAAACGAAGAGGATATAATAGGACAAGTTATATTGCTATTCAGTCCTAAAGATAGGTTTAAATTATTTGGAAATTAAAATTTGAAAAAATAATTAACGATAACGAATTTTTTATTCTAAAATGTTGACATATTTTTTAAAACATGATATATTTTGCTTAAATTAATAAATAAAAAGCCAAATAACGGCAACGGACAATTTAAATATGGTTGATAATAAACAGTATAAATTAGTTCAC
>CAZUEE010000103.1:0-3313 GCA_964619175.1 uncultured Brachyspira sp.
GTGTAGCAATGACAAAAAATAATTAAAAAATATTTAAGAAAGTTCGTATATTGTAATATCTTCGTATTGAGACATAAAATCTCTTATAAAAATATCTTTCGTAAAAATCGCTACGGGAATATTATAATTTTTGGAATATTCTTTGATAAAAGACAGAGCCTCTTTCGTTCTGTTATTGTCAAAAGTTATAAAAGGGTCGTCAAGCAATATTAATCTTCCCGCTTGATGGATTTTAGTAAGTATCGAAAGACGCATGGCTATATAAACGGCGTTCTTTGTAGCCGAAGATAAAAGTTCCACATTTCGCATTTCGTTTTGTTTATCTGCGACTAGAATTTTATCTTTATCGAAACCCGACATTATTATTCCATCCTCCGATAAACTTTTTCCTGTAATATGATTGTATAAAACTTTTGCTTCTTTTGAAAGAGATTTAAATATATTGTCGTTTTTTTTATTTATAATAAAAAGCATCTCTTCCAACAATTTTAAAGCTTTTCTTCTTTTGTTCAAATTAATCGTATCCTCTTTTATTTGCGACAATTTGCTTTCAAGATTTATTATCTCGGCATGAATATTGTCGGAGTTGTTAAGTTCGCCTTCGATATACGCAATATTATTTTTTATTTTATTTATTTCTTCTTTCAAAATATTTATTTCGTCTTCCAAATTTTTTATATCGTTTTCTATTTTTTTTATTTCCATTTCGTTATAATCGTTCGGATTAACTCCCCTATCGTCAAGTTCTTTCAATATTCTTATGCAATCTGTTTCGAGTATTTCTATATTTTGAAATCCCAATTTTTTGGCTTCATTCGTTAATCTTTTAAAATTTTCTTCATTTTCTTTTAACAATAAATCGTAATTATATTTTATCTCGTAATATTCTTCTTTGTTTTTTACTTTTAATTTTTCAAAAATTTGAACGAGAGAATTATTTTCATTTTCAAATTCTTTCAAATTATTTTCCATTTCAGTTTTATAATTTTCAATTTCTTCGTTGTCGTTTTTTGACATCAATATTTCTATTTTTGCAAGTTCCTTATTTAAAATATCTTTAATAATTAAAATATCCGTTTCTTCGATTTTTAATTCAGGCAAACTTTCCAATATATCGTTTATAAATTTAGAATTCTTATTTTCCTTAACAAACATAAAAGGAATTGTGGGAAGTATAATAACGAGCCATATTGGATTTTTAAAATATAAAGCAAGCATAGAAGAGATAAACGCGATTATAATTAAAAATATTATCTTTGGCATTTTCTTGTTTTTTTTGGTTAAATCATCTATTTTTTTTGCCGCATTTTCAATCCTTATTTTAATGCTCTCGTAATCGATTTTATTTTCTTCTTCCGCTTGTTTTTTCAAAGCTTCTATTTTGCCGTTTATATAAGATATATTCGTTTTTAACTCTTCGATTTTTTTTATTCTATCGTTTATTTCATTGGAATAATCGTCTTTAAAAATTATGTTCTTTATTAAAAAATCATCCGAAGTTTTAAAATCGTTTATTTGTTTTAATAGATTGAGTTTTATATTTTTGGTTTTAGATTCTTCTTTCGATTTCATTAAAGAATATAATTTTTTTTGTTCTTCGATTTTTTCTTTTAATATATTTTCATGCAAAAATACATTTTCTTTCAATTCTTTTAAATCGTCTTTTTTATTTGTGGAAGTTTTTATTTTATCGTATAAATTATGCAATTTTTTATCGATTTCGTTTTTTTCGTTTTCCAAAATATTTAATCTATAGAAAATGGAATTTTGAGCTTTCCCCGAATATTCGGATTTTATTTCAGAAACCATTTTTCCAATGTCAATATCCGAAGAGAATAATTTTTTCTTTATTTCGCTTTCCCAATCTTTAGAATCTTTTTTGCTGTCAGACATTTCGAATATTATTTCGCTTTGTCTTATCGCATATAAATTATTGTAAGATTGAGGATGAAGTTTTAAATTATCGGGGACTTTCGGCTTAGAAGATATGTCTATATCGTCTCCGTATCTTAATTTTATTTGTTTTGAAAAAGCGCTTACTCTTTTATTTTCAGAAAATAACATCATAAGAGAATCGAATATCGTTGTTTTGCCCGATTCGTTTTCTCCGTAAAATAAAGTGATTCCTTTCGATATTTCAAACGATTGATTTCTAAACTTCCCAAATTTATTCAATTGTAAAACCATATATTCCCGCTTATTTTCCTATTTTTTATTTTGTAAGGCTAAAGATATTTTTTCGATTCCGATTAATTTTGCAAGTTCTAAAATTTCCAAATCTTCCTCGCCTTCCGTTTCAAATTCGAATTCATCTGCTACATACAAAAATTCTTTTATTATATTTTCGTTTAAAGCGTTTTCTAGAAAAAACAAATTCGAATTTTTTATATTTATTTCTCTAACATATTCAAAATATTCGTTTATGATTTTTTTCTTTTTATTTTCAAGTTCGTTCTCGTCTTCGATTATTCCGTAAATATTAATGTCGATTATGTCTTTGCTACTCCAATTTTTGCTTATAATTTCAATTTTAGATTCCATATCTACAACATTTATATTGTAAATTCTATATTCTCCTGCGGATTTTAAATCTATATAATTTTTATTTATAGAATCGTTATCTATATTCAAAGCTAAACATCTTCTCGCTTCCGTTTCCGATTTGCTTTTTCTCCATACTCTCGCCGAACCGGGATAAACGATATTTATATTTTCTATATTTGTTTCAATTTGCTTATGAATATGTCCTATGACGGCAAGATTTGGATTAACCCTTTTTATTATCTCTATCGGTATAAAAGCAGATTCTTCGTTTTCTTCAATAGCCCATAAAGTTCCTTCAACTATTCCATGTCCTAAAAATATTCTGTTTTTTTCTTTTAAGTTTTCTACTTTTTTTATAAAATTGTTGTCAATATTATAATTTTCGCTATAAGCTACCGCCACTATATCCAAATTTTCAATATTAATAAAATCCATATATTCTATTATCTTTATATTTTCTGAGAATTTCAATTTGTTTAAAGTTATTCCGCCAGATTTTAAATATTCATGATTTCCCTTAAGCAAATAAATGTCTTTATTTAACATTTCAGATTTTTTTGAAAATTCTTCTTTGAGTTTTTCTGCATCCTCGAAAGTATTGAAAGTATCTCCAAGCAAAAATAAAGCGTCATAATTTTTTGCATTTTCGAGTATTTCATCAAGCACTGAAAAAGAATAAGATTTTTCTAACAGATTTAAATGTAAATCGGATGCGATTAATATTTTTGGCATAATAAAATTTCTCTTTTGTTTATTTAAATTATTTATT
>CAZUEE010000103.1:3413-8108 GCA_964619175.1 uncultured Brachyspira sp.
AAGAATTAATCAATAGATTTTAATTGAAATATGATTTATAATTAATTAATTCTTTAATTTTATTAGTTTTATTTTTAATTTTATTTTAAGGGGAATATTGATGAACGATTTAGACGACATTCTAAAAAAATATATTGAATATGCAAAAGAAAAATCAAATATAGACGAAGTTTTAAATAAAAAATTAATCTCTCAAAACGAAAACTTTTTAAAATTAAAAGAATATTCAAAAAATAATCACAATGAAGAATTTGAAATTTGTCAAAAACTATCTTTAGAATTAAAAAATATGGATATATTAAAATCCTATAGCGCTGCAAATTTTATAGCTCATGCATTTTATCATACGGACAAAGTCGACAAAAATATCGGAAAAAAAATTATAGATTTATTTTATAATAATATGGACTATGCATGCAGATTCATAGAAAATGTTTCTAAATTCTACAATGTCGACGAAGACGAAATAACAGAAAACGATATTGCAAATTTAAATTTGGAAATAATGTATAGACTCGACTATAAACCTTTAGAAGCCTTTTTAGGAATAGATATGATGGTAGCTCCGATAATGACGGTAGCATGTGCAAGTCGTCCTTTGCGTTCTTATTTTAGAAGTTTAGAACCTGTAGAATATATAGAATATTTGGAAAATTATATTACAGGTTTGGGTTATTTGCATGTTGCCGCCGAAGCATGCGATATTACCAAAGTGTTAATCTTGTCTCCTAAAGTCGAGAGAGGTTTTTTTATCGAAACGGCGGATATAAGCAATTGTTATTATCTCATAACTTTGATGGAAGCCGAATTGTATAAAAAAGATTTATTAAAAAGATACGGCATAGAAGGTTACGAGTTTAACGAAAAAATATATAATATAGCAATGGGAAAAGAATATCCGCAAGAACTTATAGAAACTCAAGCGCATCAACAATATTATACGATATACGCTTTAGATAAGGACGGAAAATATAAAATAGAAAACGAAAATGGCGAACTTGATTTAAATAATATAATATACGGAGATATGGGTCCTGAGGAAATTCCAAACGATATAGACGATACTCATATAATTATTATGGACAGCGACGGAATGTGGAATAAAGCGGTTAAATGGGATACGAATTATTTTACAAAACTGCATCCCAAACTAAATCCTTATCTTAAAATTTTAAATGAAATTTCTGACAAAGAATATAAAGATTGGATAAAAAAAATAAAGGCTTACAATTCATAAATTAAAAAGTTTTTTGTTTACGGAGTTTTTATAAATGCAAATAGATTCAAAAACCGTATTAACGGGATTATTCGCCTCTCCTTCGGCTCATAGCGTATCACCGATAATTCATAATAACGCTTTTGAAAAATTGGGACTTAATTATGTTTATTTGTCTTTTGAAGTTAATAAAGATAATTTAAAAGACGCGGTAAATTCTATAAAAACTTTTAATATGCGAGGAGTTAATCTTTCGATGCCAAATAAAAAAGAGGTTATTCAATATTTGGATGAAATTTCCGAAACGGCTGAACTCTCTCAAAGCGTTAATACTATAGTCAACGATAACGGAAAATTAAAAGGTTATAGCACGGACGGCAAAGGTTTTTTTAAATCTTTGGAAGAAGAAAAAATATTCGTAAAAAATAAAAATATAACTATTCTTGGAACTGGCGGCGCTTCGATTTCAATAATATCTCAAGCTGCATTTGAAGGCATTGAAAATATATTTGTTTTTAAAAGAGACAAAAATTGGGAAGAGCAAAAAAAAATATTGAATAATATATCAAATAAAACCGATTGTAAAATAGAATTATTCTCTTTGGAAGATAAAAATATTTTGAAAAGAAAAATAGAGGAAAGCCTTTTGTTAATAAACGCTACGAATGTGGGAATGAAAGAAAATATATCGCTAATAGAAGATAAAAGTTTTTTTAGAAAAGATTTAATCGTAAGCGACATTATATATAACCCTGCCAAAACAAAATTGCTTCAAATAGCCGAAAAAGAAGGATGCAAAATAGTAAATGGAATAGGAATGCTTTTATATCAGGGTGCTTTATCTTTCGAACTTTGGACAGGCAAAAAAATGCCCGTAGATTATATTAAAAAATTTTTATTTAATTATATTTAACTATAATTTAACTATATTTAAATAAATTAAGCGGAGGTTATAAAATGGAAAATATTTCAAAAATTAAAAATATTAAATTTGGAGAAATTGCCCCAAAAATATGCGTTCCAGTAATAGAAAAAAACGAAAAAGATATTATTAAATACATAAAATATATAAACAAATTGCCAATAGATATTATAGAATGGAGAGCGGATTTTTATTTGGAAGATATTATAGACGACAACGAAGAAATTATAAACGATTATATAATCGACATATCAAAAAATATAAAAAAAATAACGAACAAACCAATAATTTTTACAATGAGAAGCTATAAAGAAGGAGGTAAAATAAAAAACGGCGCTTATAATAATAAAATAAATATTTATAAATCGGTT
Source organism: uncultured Brachyspira sp. (assembly GCA_964619175.1). GTDB lineage: Bacteria > Spirochaetota > Brachyspiria > Brachyspirales > Brachyspiraceae > Brachyspira. The sequence continues at coordinate 5,923 of CAZUEE010000103.1, forward strand.
ATAGAAAATAAATGTTTCGATTTAATAGACTTGGAAATTTTAAATCTAAAAGAAAAAGACATAAAAAATATAATAAGCCTCTCAAAAGAAAAAAATATAAAAACTATAATATCAAATCATGATTTTAATAAAACCCCCTCAAAAAAATATATAGTTTCAATAATAAATAAAATGATAAAATTAAAATGCGATATAGCGAAAGTGGCTTATATGCCCAAAAATAAAAAAGATGTGATAGTTTTACTTGACGCTATAACCGAAATAAAAGATTTTCCAATAATAGCTATATCTATGGGAAAACTTGGAATTATAACTAGAATATTCGGTTCTGCTATAACATTTGCATCGGGCAAATCTTCTTCGGCGCCGGGACAGTTGGAAGCTATGAAATTAAAATACATATTGGATAATATATACGATAATTTTAATTAAATTATTTTAAATTTATTTAATATTTTTTAAATTACTATATTGATAAAAATATATTTTCCGAATATAATAAAGATATATTAAAAAAAATAAAGTATTTTGCGAGGATAACATGAAAAAGATATTTTTAACTTTAACGGCTATTTTTATCGCGGTTGTGGCATGCGAAACTACTCCAAAAAAGACTACGCCAGAACAAAGCGCTAGATTGAAACTTCCAAACGGAGTAAGCATTAGAGAAACTCCAAGAGGAAGCGTTCTCAATTTATCGAGCGGTAGAGAAGTGAAATTCCGATTCGATAGAACAGTAGAAATAGGCAGTTACGAAGACGCCTACAATTTGGTTCATCAAATAATTAACGATAATCCGAGTATAAGAATAATGGTGGAAGGCAACTCTAGTAAAGAAGGATATGCACCGTATAATTATAATTTATCTCAAAGAAGAGCGGACAAAAGCTATAATTATTTGATAAAATTAGGAGTTCAAAACAGCAAATTATTGAAAAATGCTTTCGGCGAAGCTTTGCCAGAATATCCAGAATTGGAAAACAATAGAAGAAGCGAATTCATAATTATAATGAGCGAAAACGATTTGACAAAATATAACGATTTTGCTAAAACAATCGATGTTAATAAAGAGACCGAATAAAGAGTAATACGAGGATTTTGGTAGATTTATGAAAAGTTTTTTATTGATTTTAGTTTTAATAATCTTTGCATCATGCAAAAGCACTCAAAATGCAGTTGTGGAAGAGTCGCAAACTCCGCCTCCTCCACCTACAGTAGAGGAAGTGGAATTAGTAGAAGCTATTAATACTAACACCAATACAACCGATGTGACCAACGCTATCGATACAAACGCGATTAACACGAACGATATTAATACAAATGAGATTTATATAAACGTTATTGACACCGATAGAAACGAATTGATTTTTCCATATGGAACTTCAATAAGAGAGACGGCAAGAGGAAAAATACTTGTGGTTGATACAAAAGCTATATACGATTTTGCTTCCACAAATATGTCCACTAATACTTACGCAGCTTTGGGACAAGTTATCGAATTTATGAATAGCAACGAAAATGTTAATATCATAATCGAAGGACATACGAGCAATATAGGCATAGCCTATCCTTATAATTATAATCTCTCCGTTGAAAGGGCAAGAAACGTTAAAATATATTTGGTTAACAGCGGAATAGTGGAAAACAGATTAATGGAAAGTCCTTTGGGAGAATCTTTACCAGAATATCCTAATCAAGCGGATTTAAGAAGAAACGAATTCGTAGTTATAACGAGCAGAGAAGATTTGATAGTTTATAATGACTTTGTTTCAAAATTGGATGTGAGAAAAGAAACAACATATACGGAAAATTAATTTGTTTATATAAAATAAAATCTCCTTTAAATTTTTTAATAAAGAAAATTTAGAGGAGGTTTTTTATATAGGAAACGGAATAATTATGATTTTAGAAATTTTTAAAGAATTGGAAATTTTATTATCGGATTTGATTTTTTCTGGAACGGACAATATAGACTATTCTTTTATAGAGAAAATAAATTTAATACGAGATAAATTAGAAAAATTGGAAATAAATCATGCAAAAAAATTAGTGGAAGATTTAATCGACTCGTTAAAAGAATATAAAAAAATAAAAAACACTAAAAAAGTTTCGGCAAATATTTCTAAATTAGAATTTTATTTAAGTCACGCTTTATTCTATTTATCAAGTTAAAAAATAGTTGTTAT
>CAZUEE010000104.1:0-8076 GCA_964619175.1 uncultured Brachyspira sp.
AAAGCAATCTAAAAAAGATGACTTTGAGTATAATAGCCGTATTGATGATAACTACCGCGATATCTGCATTGGTCGGAATTTTAGTTTCAAAAGGTTTTGGGCTTGACGCTTCAAAATTGCAATCTTTAGTAGGAGATGCTTCCGGGTTTAATTATGAGGATAGACTTAAAAGTTTTGCCGGAAAATCCGCTCCACAACAATTGCTTGAAATTATCCCTACAAATCCGTTTTCCGCTTTAGCCGGGGGGGGGTATTGCCTACTTTATCGGTAGTATTCTTTTCGGCATTGATTGGAATTTCGGCTTTAGGTTTGAAAAAGAAAAAACCGGATATTTTTGAATTTTTCTTTAAAATAATACAATGTTTGCATGATGTTATAATGCAAATAGTATCTTTTGTCGTTGGATTAAGTCCTTTCGGCGTATTGGCTCTTATGGCAAGATTTATGGCTTCAAGCGATTTTGCCGCTTTCTCTCAATTGGGACAATTTTTAATAGCTTCTTATGTGGCGATTATCGTTATGCTTTTGGCTCATGCAGTTATACTTATTATATTTGGTTATAATCCTATTAAATATTATTCTAAGGCTTTTACAGTTCTTACTTTTGCTTTTACTTCCCGAACGAGCGCGGGAACTTTACCTTTAACTACTTCGACTTTAAATGAAGGAATGGGAATTTCAGAAGGAATATCCAATTTATCCGCTTCGCTTGCGGTTAATATTGGCAAAAACGGATGCACGGGAATATTTCCGGCAATGGTGGTAGCTATGATAGCGCCTACTTTGGGAATTAATATTTTTGAACCAAGTTTTTTAATAGAATTAATGATTATAATATTAATTGGAAGTTTTGGACTTCCCGGAGTTCCCGGAGGAGCTATGACGGCGGCTTTAATAACGCTTTCCGCTTTAAATTTTCCAGTCGAATTGGTAGCCGTTCTTGTAGCAATAGACCCAATTTTAGATATGGGATTTACTATGCTTAATGTTAATGACGGAATGATAACGGCTGCGGTTACGGGAAAAATATGTAAAGAAGTCGATATGGAAAAATATAATGCCAAATATATTCAGAGCGTTGGAAATGCATAATGGAGAGTTTAAATTTTATAAATAATGTAAATTTATCGTAAAATATTAGTAAATAAACTTGATATTATTTTAAAATTAAGCTATAATATATTTTGTAAAGATAATTTATTTTAAGATTACTTTACAAAATATATTTTTATTTTAAGGAGTATAACTCATGAACAATTTAAAAAAATTATTAACCACGATATTAGTTTTATCGATGTTTTCTGTTAATGTATTCGCTCAAGCTGCTACAAACAATGCTCAAAGTCCGTATTTATATACGCCCGACCCGAACGCTCAATACGGTTATGGAGTTCCGCTTACTTCCATTCCTCAAAACGCCCAAAACTTTATAAAACAGCATTTCCAAAATATAGAAGTGACTTATATAGAAAGAGATTGGGATGATATAGAAGTTTATTTGGCAAACGGAACTCAAATAGAATTCTTCCCAAACGGCGATTGGAAAGAAGTTAAATGTTATATGAATATGCCTTCTTCCATATTGCCTCAAAATGTTATGGCTACGGTTCAAAGGACTTATCCTCAAGCTTCCATAATAAAGATAGAAAAACAATTTACTATCTTCGAAGTAAAACTTAACAATATGATGGAGCTTTATATAGATAACAACGGAACTTTAATAGGACAGAAATTCGACGATTAATAATTTTCAGATTATTTTTAAATTATTTAAGGTAGGGTTTATCCCCTGCCTTTTTTGTTTTATACTTTTGTTTTATATTAATTATAATTATACAAAACTTTTCAAGTAAAACGCCCTTTATACCGATAAATTATTGTAATAGTTTTTTATAATTTTTAATAAGGGCAGTATTTATGAATAAAAAAGAGAAAATAATAAAAGCAATTTTAAGTTTGACTATATCTTTTTTAATAATTTTTATAGCGGCTATGTTCGCAAGAGCGGCAAGCAACACGATATTGCCTTCCGATAATAAAGTGTCCGTTCTTATAAACGATTATCTCGATATGATGATGCAAATGATAGATAAAGCTGCAGTTAATATAAATGTAAAAAGGAATACCGTGTCGGAGTATCAGGTTAATTTAATAAGTCAATCCATTTCCGATTATGTGGGTTATAGTATGTATCAAACGGCGGATATTATAAAAAATTATAATCCTAATAAAAATTATTCAAAAGAAGAACTTGAAGAATATAAAAACGATTATTATAAAATGACGGTTGAAAATCCATATTTAAGAGGAATGACGATTTTTGGATTAGACGGAAAGATGCGACTTAATTTATATTTGGCTAAAAACAAATCTTGGCCACTCGAACTGCAAGATAATTTAATTAAAGATATAATAAAAAAAGGCTCTTTAGTTTTAAATGCAACGAACGAAAACGCTTTTTATATAATGGAATATATAAAAAATAATTTTGGAGAGATGATAGCGTCTACCAGAAACGATTATTCTTATGTGTCGGATATAGCGATGTATTATCAAGTTGCCGACAAAAGATTATATGTAAGCGATTCGAGAAATTTAATTTATAATGTCAGAGAATCGATAGGTGACAATACTATAGAAAAAGTTTCAAGCGTTATAAACAGATTCGCATATTATAAAAAACAGCCGAGTTTTATCGTTAATGATTCTCTTTCGGTTTCTATGATAGGTAAAGAATATCCAAATTATTTTGAACTTATAGTTTTAGCTTTGACAGCGCTTTTAATATTGTTATTTCAATTAATATTAAACGGAATAATTCATTTCTTTAAATATCTTATGCAAATTAAAAGCGATAAAGATTATGTAAAGAGTTTGCATAACGAAGGAGAATCTTTTGAAAATATAGACGAAAATATAATCAATGTAAAATTGCCAAAATCGAATGCTATAGAAGAGATGCCTCCTATAGTTGAAAAGGTTTATTATAAAATACCCGAAGAATATAAAGATTTTAGTAAAAAAGAAAAATTTAATATCAAAAAAGAAATATTAAATATAGTTTCAAATATAAAAAGCGAAGTTAATAAAAATAAGAAAGATTCCAATTCTTTAGATAATTTTGCCAATTCTACAAATTCTATAAATTCCATAACGGAAAAAGAAACGGAAATATCGGATAATATAAATAATGTAAATGTAGTTGAAGAAGAAATTAAAAGCGACAAGGAAGAAAACAATATTGAAATTTTAATTCAAAACGAAGAAGCTGATGACAGTATTAATTTTAACGATATCAATCTTATTAACAATATTAATCTCATACAAGAGAGCGAATTAAACGAAGTAATAGAAGATATTGACGACATTAAAATTTACGAAAAAGAAGTAGGAGAAGAAACCGAAGAAAACATCGAGGAAATCATTATGGAAGATATGGAAAATATAGAATATATAGAAAATACAGAAAACGCGGAAAATGTAGAAAATATGATGGTAGAAAATATCATAACGGAAGAATCAAACGAAGATATTAATAATGTTTCGTATCAAGAAGAAAATTCTGTAGAACTCATTAAAGAATTAGTTAACGAAAAAGAAGAATACGATATAAATAATGATATTAATATTATAGAAAGTAATATGGAAAATGAAACTAATAATATGCAATCTGAAGAAAATATGTCTGATAATGTCGATAAAGATATACTTGATTCGTATAATGAAGTTTTAATAAACCCGAAAATCGTAGAAACCGAAGAAGAATTTAATTTTAATAACGAAGAAATTAACGAGGAAAAATCGCATAAAGATTTAAGTAAAGATTTTAAGAAAGATAATCTGGACGATGTATTCGCCGCTTTCGATAAAATGCTCGCTTCGATAATAAGCAAGGCAGAGGAAGATGCTAGAAGTATAATTAAAAAGTGATTAGGAATTTTATGGTCGATAGAAACAATAATCTTTATATATATATAACCCTTTTATTAAATATTATAGTAATCGCTTTATTTATCGCTTTTGTATTCGGATTAAAAAAAGACGCTTTCGATGTGGATACTAAAAAATTAGACAGAAGTTCTTTAATATGTCAAACTAGCATTCTTAATATAGTAAACGAATACGACAAGAGAATGAATAAAATATTGGAAAGCTATCCTTTTGCGGATTTTTTGCAAAGAGTCGTTATAAACGGAGTGGATAAATCGGAAAGAGATAAAATAATATCGATATTCAGAAGCGGAAATTACGCTTTCGATACCGTTACTATAAATTTGGCTATAGACGGCAAAACTATTATTTCGTCTCCCGATAAAAACAAAACTATTAATATAGACAATTATATGAATTCAAATTCTTTGGCTTTTTTCGACGAAGATTATGACGGAGTATATTTCGTTAAATCAATATCAAACGAAAACGGAATCAGAATCGGCTATATTGTAGCAAGCGTATTTAAAAAGATTTTTGAAAACACTTCCTATAATTTGAATTTTGTTGTTCTTCCAAACGGAGTAGTTTATTATAATCCCGCCATAGACATAAACAGCATATCTAGAGACACTTTAACTCGATATATGGAACAGTCGGATTCGAAAACGATTACTATAGACAATTATTCGTATCTATTGCATTCGGGAAAAATAAAAGAGATAGAAAATTTTTCAATAGGAATTTTGGAGCTTAATGTTCCGATTGCGCAGAAATATTTGAAATATGTTTTATTATTAATTTTATCCTCGTCTTTTATATTTTTAATAATTTCGTTTTTATACGACAGAAATAAACTTATCAAAGAAAATCAAACGGACATATACGAAGAGGAAGAAGATTATAATATTAACAACATAAATATTAACTCAAGCGAAGAAGACAATAACAACGATTTTGAACTTTTAACCGAAGATAACATTAATTATTTAAATGATATTAACCTTGAAGATATTTTAGATAATAATGAAAACGAAAAATATAAAGAAGAAAAAGAAGATGAGAAAAAAGATGACGAAGAAAAATTAAATTTAGACGATTTGGAAAATTTGGATTTGTCGGACGAAGACGATAACTACATCGAAAATAAAGAAAATAATAACGAAAACATTGAAAATAATATAACGGATATTGAAAAAAACGATACGAGTTTGGAAGATTTGGAAGAACTGTATAATAATTTGGAAGAGATAGAAGAATTGGACAAAAACGAAGACGATATTATAGAAAGTATAGAGGATATGGAAAATATTATAAACGATGAAGCGGATATTTTGATAAGTCATGGCTCAATTATAGAAGAGGAAATAATTAGAAAAGAAGACGAATATTTTTCTTCAAGCGAAGCTTTCAATATTTCTTTCAACGAGGATTTTTTACTTGGAGACGAATTGGTTAAAAAAGCGGACGAAAACGACTCTTTCGACAAAGATGATTTAAAAGATGATTTAAAAGACGAAGAATTATATAATCCGGAAGAAGTTCCAAAAATTCCGGACGATTATTATAAAGAAGCCGAAGAAAAAGTTCGCGAAAATATGACGACTTATTGGAAGAATATATTAAAATCTATAAGAGGCAAAAAATTCGTAAATAAAAATATGAACGAAATGATTGATTGGATAAAAGAAGAATCCGGACTCGATATAATAAATTGCGCTATGATTGACAAAGACGATAGAGGCGTATATAAAGTTTCAGAATCTCAAAATCTATCGGATAAAACTAAAGAATTATTAAAGATAGACGAAAAGGAAGGTTTATTTAAAAAGATACTTTCCAACAACAAAACTTTATATGTCTCCGACCCTTTTTCTTCCGATTCTTTAAAAGATAAATTCGATATTAAAGATAGAGAAAATATATATCATATGATTTTTGTTCCGATTCAAAACGAGGATGGAGAATTGAAATCGTTTTTTATAGGACTTTCTACAAATTAAAAAGTTATTATGAATATTAATTTATTTAGAGGTTGTTGTTAATGGAATATGTTATAGTGGTTTTGGCTTTCATTGCGATAGGTTTTATAGTGAGTTTAATATTTTATAATATACTCGGATTAAAAGTTTTCGGCGGATTTGTAACGATGTTTATAATAGCGACTGCGGGAGCTTTGCTTGGTTCTTATTATATTCCAAGGATTAACGCCATAATAGAATATATCAGAATAAATTTATCTTCAGCGATTTTGGGTTCGGTGATTTTGGTAATATTGCTTTATATATTCACTCCGAAATCGTTAAAATAAGAGAGTCTCATGTTTATAAAAGATTCTATAGATACGATAAAACCTTCTATAAAGGACGATAAAGCCGTAGAGAATATAAGAAAAGCGGCTTTAATAGCGCAGAATTCAATAGATTTGGCATTTACTTTTTGCAAGTCTGGGATAAGAGCGTCAAAAATAGATAAAGAAGTGGAAAAATATATTAAATCTCAAAACGGTTATCCTGCTAATTTTGAAGTTTCGGGTTACGGTTTCGCAACGAGCATATCGATTGGAAACGAAATAGCGCATGGAATACCGTCCAAAAAAAAAATACTTATACATGGCAAACCGGTATGCGTTGATATAGGAGTCAAATACAACGGATATTATGCAGATTGTGCAAGAACTACTCTGGTAAAAGGAAATATAGGCTCGGTTAATAAAGAAGTTTATAAATTAATATCGGCTTGCAAAGAATCTTTGGAATACGGAATATTTAAATTAAAGCCTAAAGTTTTATTAAGCGAATACGGAAAAAATATCGAAAAAAAAGTAAGTCAATACGGATACAATATAGTAAAATCGTTAACGGGGCATGGCGTAGGATACGAATATCATGAAGCGCCGTATATTTTTAATTTTTATCATCCAAATAACGACATCATACTCGAGCCAAACATGGTTTTGGCTTTGGAACTTATGATTACCAACGGTTCTAATAAATATTCTATAAAAGAAGACGGCTGGACGCTTTCTACCAACGATAATTCTTTAGCCGTTCATTTCGAGCATACCGTTTTAATAACCAATGACGGAGTGGAAATTTTAGGTTTAAATAAATAATTTTTTTATTATTTTTATCTATTTTATTTTTATGGAAATTTTTTAAAATAAAAAACCTATATATTTTATAATGATTGAAAATATATAGGATTGATATTTAAACTTTTTTAGAATCTTATCGTTATTCCTAATCTTGGAAATAGTAAAGCTCTTATATTTACAAGTTTATCATAACTACCTAAAAAATCTAAACTTTCCATATTTAATGTTTTTAATATAGAAGAAGTCCAAGGAGCGACATAATAACCTATATCGAATAGCGAAATATCTATACCTGCCTGAACGGACCAATTAGTGCCTCTTTTGGGGAATAATTGTATTCTCCAACCCAATTCTATCGACATATAAAATCCTCCATGCGAATATAATTTATTATAACCTATCGATTCTATATTCTGACCCGAAGCGGATACGGACAAAGCAGTTCCTCCAAATCTTGGAGACAAAAAGAATCCGAAAGGAGCTTTTTTCCAAAAAAAGAATTTAACATTTAAAGACCAAGGAACTGTGCTGAAACTTATTTTATATTCTCCCATTCTTATGTTTCCTACGGCAAATCCTATATCGAGTCCGATTGACATAAAATTGAGCGGAGCAAAATCATAACTGAAACCCAAACCGAAAGCGAAATGTTTAAAATTACCCAATACACTGCCTACATTTACACCGCTTACATTTTGAATCGTGTCTCTAATAATAGTTTCAATCCTTTCTATAGGTTTTCCAACCATTCCTACGCCTATATCAAAAAGTCCTGCCCATAAAGTTGGACCGAAGTTAATGCCGATTAAACTTCTTCCATGCATATAATCCCAAGCTGCGTTTCCCGTTTTTTCTCCGATATTTTGAGCAAAAACATTGTTTGCGCAAATCAATATCAAAGCGACAGAGATTAAAAATATTTTAAATCTCTTAAAAAATAATTTTTTTAAATTGTGTTTAGTCATCAAAGATATCCTATAATCAAAATATTTATAAAAACATTTGAATAAATTATTTTACCATATGAAATATTATATAAAAAATTTAA
>CAZUEE010000105.1:0-3536 GCA_964619175.1 uncultured Brachyspira sp.
AGTTTTTATTTATAACTAAACATAAAATCTGTTGTAGAAATTTAAAATACTGTTTGTAGAAACAATTAGTCGTAAATATGTAGCTTTGCTTTGCTTTGCTTTGCTTTGCTTAAGGAATTTATAGTATTTTTAATTATCATAACTAACTTTTCCATTGCTTCTTATTTTATTATTTAACTCATTAAAGTATAGTATATTTCATAAAAAATGTCAAGTGTTTAATATGCAAAATAATACTATTGCAATCATAATATATCTAATAAATTAAAATGCACCATAAATGGCACTCTTATACCTAGAGAAAGCAGCGATAAATTAATACAAAATTGAAAAATAATATAACCGTTGAAAATTTTGAATTCTATGTTATAATTAAAAAATTAAAAATAAAAAAGGTTGACGGGTTCTAAAAATAGATGGAAAAAATTGAAGAAACAAATATTACTCTTGAAAAAGAACAAATTAATAGTGAAGTTATAAATAATCAATCGGAAAATTCTGAAAATAAAGAAAAATTTGATATAGACGAATCTATATTATCCGATAACGAAGAGTTTGAAAAAGTAATGGAAGCGATTATATATGTGGAAGGAAATGTTCCGATAAGCAGATTAAGAAATCTTTTTAAATGCGAAAATTCGGATATAAGAAATCATATAGAAAATATAAATAATAAATACAGAAATTCGGGCAGCGCTATAGAAATACTCGAAATAGGCGACAGTATTATGATGACTATAATTCCATCGACTTTTGGAACTTTATCGGCTATATACGATAAAAAACGCAAAAAGAAAATATCGAAGGCTATGCTTCAAACTTTATCGATAATTGCATATAAACAACCTTTAACGAAAGCGGAAATAGACGATATAAGACAAAGCGACAGCGGTTATCATTTGAAAGTATTGATGGAAGATGGTTTTATAGCTTGGAAAGGCAGAAAAGATTATTTGGACAAAAGACAAACTTACGGAACTACAGATAAATTTCTTATGCATTTCGGCATAAACTCTTTGGACGATTTGCCAAAATTAAGAGAATTAAAAGATTTAGAATTCAATAGATATGAATAACGAAGAAGCGATTAGGCTCGTAAAAGTTATATTAGAATCGGGATTCGCCAGCAGAAGAAAATGCGAAAAAGCGATAATGTCGGGAAGAGTTAGAGTAAATAACGAAATAATATTAGACCCGGCTTATAGAGTTAAAAAAAGCGACACGGTTTCTTTAGACAGAAAAATCATAGAAAGACAATCAAAAAGATATATCGCTTTATATAAACCTATCGGAGTCGTAAGCACCACAAAATATTTGCATGGCAGAAGAATAATAACGGAATTTTTTAAGGGGATAAAAGAGAGATTATTCTATGCGGGAAGATTAGATTCAGAATCTCGCGGAATTATGATTATAACCAATGACGGAGAGTTTGCAAATATAATAACTCATCCTTCTTACGAAATATTAAAAGTTTACGATGTGGTAGTTAATGGAAAAATAGATTCCAATAAACTTCTCGAAGCGAGTAAAGGAATAGTAATTAAAAATATAAACTATTCTCCGTTTAAGTTTAAAATATTATCCAAAGGAAGAATTCAAAGCAAAATAAGACTCACAATAAACGAAGGAAAAAACAGAGAGATAAGAAAAATATTCGAACATTTGGGATATAAGGTTATAGATTTGGAAAGAATATCGGTAGGTTGCGTAAGTAAATATAGCGAAGGCGAGGGAACTTTAGAAGCGGGACATATAAGAGATTTAACTAAAAAAGAAATAGAATTCTTCTTTAATCAAAAAGAAAAAAAATTAAAAGATATAGAAAATATTTTTTCTTCAGACAACATTGACGAAATTAACAAAAATTTTAACGAAAATATAAAAGAAGGTATAGCATCAAAAGAAAAACTAAACGTTAAAAAACATGATAAATCGAAATGGGCAAAACCTCGTCATAAGCGAACGGAAGGCAAATTAAAAAAATCTAAATCGAGCAAAAGCAAGTTGAAAAATAATAAAATAAATAAAAGATAAAATAATCTAAAATATTATAAATTAAAACTTGATATTTTTATTAAAAATGATAATATTTATAAATTAATTAGCGAATAGTGAAGGAGTAAAAATGTTGTTAGAGTATAAATTCTAACTTCTCACGCTATCATTATAGCGTTTTTTGGCGTTTTAAATATAAGTTGTATAAAAAGGCATGATTCGTTTTTTAAAAATTTGGTTTTGCTTAATTTGGATAAAATAAAATCGAGACTTAAAAACAAAAAAGTTATTTCATTCTCTAAAATTATATACTATTTATATTCCGCCTTTATAATTATAATGGCGATTCTTTATTCTCAAAGGAATTTTTTTATAAACAAATCGAGCAAATACAAAATATTAAGCACTTTAATCATACATGAAAAAACTTATAAAGATTTACTCGTTATATGGGCGATTTTATCAATAATAATTTTAGACAGAGGATGCCCAGAATTTGCAGATTTAGTATTTAATAATTTTCCAGATATTAAAAAAGAAATGGAAGGTTTCGTATATTATTATAATACCGCAACGACCGCCCCTTAAACATTTGGAAGCATACAAGCCCTATACGGCGGATACGAATATTGCATACCTTTAGATTTAAATAAAGAATATATTTTAAAAAATTTTTATAACGAATCTTTAATAATGCTTACAAAATTATTTTCTGATATAGGCTATAAATCCATGACATTCGCTCCTCCTTTCGCTAATTTTTCTTGAAATGCGGATTTGACGATATTTAAATAATACGAAAATATAAAAGCCTATAATTTGGAAAGAAATATGATTGATAAAGAATTAAACGCTATACTCAATAATTCTTACGATATAAGCGAAATAGAAATATTCGAAAACAATAAAAAGCGTTCGACAAGATTCGCTTTGTTTAGAATGTTTCCCGTATTTTTAAGGCATAAATTATATTCTCATAACGATTGGTTTATTCCAAACGGAAACAGAAATTTAACGATTGTCGGAAAAGGGATAGACGAATACGTTTTATTGCAAGCGTTGATGAATCTTACAAAAATAAACGAAAGCGGGAATTATTTTAATATATTTCACAGCGACATTATGCATGAGCCTTTTAATTATAATAACGATTACAAACCGAATATTGAAATAAGAGACATTCCAAAAGAAGACATGGAATATTTTGAAAACGATTTTTCCGCAAGAAGTTATTATTCCACCGTAACGTCTTTTAGAGAACTTTCGGCTTTCTTTAAATTCTTAAAAGAAAAGAATATTTACGACAATACTAAAATAATTATTACCTCTGACCATTCGGGTTATTTTAATCCGTCAATATTCAACGAAAAAGGAATGCAAGAGTTTAAAGTATTCAACGCTATGATGTTTGTAAAAGATTTTAACTATAAAGGAAGTATAATTTCAAACGGCGATTTTATGACCGTAGCCGATATTCCTTTTTTGGCTACTAAACATTTAAAAGAAGCGAAAAATCCTTTCACGGGAAAAATTATTAC
>CAZUEE010000105.1:3636-8006 GCA_964619175.1 uncultured Brachyspira sp.
ATTATTACTATCATGTCAAAGACGATATTTTCGATATAAATAATTGGAAGAAATTTCAAATCGATTGGAAAACTAAAGAAACGAAAGAAATCGAATTAAAATAAATTATCGACTTTCAAAATTTTTTAATTCTTCAAGTTTGTCGATTCCTTCTTTAAAAGCTGAAAATTTATCTTGCCAATTAGTCGTTATAGAAGGTGACATTAATATATCGTCAAAATTCTCTTCGTTTATATAATTAATAAAATTGAATCTTATATTCGTTATAGAATTGTTTGCAAAATTATTAAATTCGTTATCGTCGTTAAATTTATATTTCACCTCTATATCGTAATATTCCACATTCCCCATTAAAAAAGGACTATAAACAACTTTTTGTATATTTAGTAATCGAGTTTCGTTTCCGTTTTCAAAAGTAAATATTATTGGCGTTTCGTTATTAACATAAATTTTATAAGGGCTTTTGTATCGGAATTCCAAAGTTAAATTTTTTCCATATTTTTTATAGAATCTAAATTTGGCATCTCGCATATATTTATAAGTTTCTTTCCAAGGAGTATATATATTTATTTTAGAGGTTAATTTATCATATTCTATACTATAACCTTTTCCGTTTATAATGTCCGATAAAATCGAGTTTGTTTCTTGCAAATCTTGAGGATAAAGATTAAAAGATATAATAAAAATAATCACAAAAACAACGATGAAAATAAATTTTTGCATTTTTCACTCCTTAAATAAAATAATAAATAACTATAAAAATAACTGTAAAAAATAAAAAAAATAAAAAATACTCTTTAAAATACGGCATATTAATCGTTAAAATTAACGCCAAAATATACTTTTATTAACATAATATTTTAACAAATATTGAATTTTATTTATTAAATGTTAAAATTATAAATAAATTGAGGGTTAAAATTATGGAATTAAATATAGAAGATTTAAAATGCCAAACGGCTTTGAATTATGATAAAATTATATGCTTTTGCAAAAATGTTTCGTATAGAACTGCTTATAAAGAAATAATAGAAAATAAATTCGATAAAGTAGAAAATATCGCAGAAAAAACAGGAGCTACCACAGGTTGCGGCGGATGTTTAAACAGAATAGAAAATCTAATCGAATATGCAAAAAAGAATGATTATCAACCTTTACCATAGTTTTTTAATAGTTTTTAATTAAAATTAATTAAAACAAATAAAAGGGACGGAAAATTAATTAACCGCCCCTTTTATTATTTAATGAGTCTAATATGAAAAAACTTTTATCTTATCGTATATTTAGACGATTAATTTGCAAAAAAGTTCCCGATATATTTTAAATTTTTTAGTTTTATTTATATTTTAATATTAACTAAAAAAGGAACGGATTGATATTAAATCATCCGTCCCTTCTTCAAATATTGAGGAGTCTCATATGAAAAAAATTTACTTATTTATCGAATAATTAGACGAATAATTTTAAAAAAAGTTCCCGATATATTCTAACTTATTATATTTTTTGACAAATTCTTAAAGATTTTATATAATGCATATCAAAAAAGGAAATTTTATTAATGAAAAGAATCTTAATTACGGGCGGAGCTGGTTTTTTAGGCTCTCATTTATGCGAAAAACTATTAAAAGAAGGAAATCATGTAATATGTATCGATAATTTTTTTACCGGTTCTTATGAAAATATAAAACATTTAGAAAATAATAAAAATTTTGAAATAATAAGGCATGATATAACCGAATCTATACATATAGAATGTGACGAAATATATAATTTTGCATGCCCAGCCTCTCCCATTCATTATCAAAGAAATCCTATTCATACTTTTAAAACAAGCGTATTTGGAATTTTAAATATGCTTAATTTAGCGCGAAATTGTAACGCAAGATTACTACAAGCATCCACAAGCGAAGTTTACGGCGACCCGCTCGAGCATCCTCAAAAAGAAACCTATTGGGGACATGTTAATCCAAACGGTATAAGAAGTTGCTATGACGAAGGCAAACGAGGAGCCGAAACTTTAATGATGGATTATTATAGACAATATAATACCGACATAAAAATTATTAGAATATTCAATACATACGGACCGAGAATGAATGAAAATGACGGTAGAGTCGTTTCAAATTTTATTATACAAGCCATACAAAATATTCCAATTACGGTTTACGGAGACGGAAGTCAAACGAGGAGTTTTTGTTATTGCGATGATTTAATAGACGGCGCTATAAAAATGATGAACTGTGAAAATTTTATAGGTCCCGTTAATTTGGGAAATCCAATCGAAATGCCCGTTATAGATTTTGCTAAAATCATAATAGAGGCTACGAATTCAAAATCGAAAATAATATTTAAAGAACTTCCGAAAGACGACCCTATAAAAAGACAACCCGATATAAGCCTTGCTAAAGAAAAACTTAATTGGCAGCCTAAATACAAACTCGAAGAAGGGCTTAAAAAAACTATAGAATATTTTGAAAATTATATTAAAATTATCAAATAAGTTTCTTAAATATTAAAAATTAAGTCGATTAACAAAATATCTATCGTAAATTTATAGTAAAATATGCATCTTTAATGATATCTCTTGACAAAATTTATTTTTATATTAAAATAGGATAAATATATTTTTTCGAGGAAATCATCGTGCTTAACTATTTTCAAAAGAGTCAGAGAAGAAGAAATATCTTAAACAAAATCAAATCAAACAGAATAATTATTAATAAATTTCAAGCGCCTCTCGGGATAGTTCCGAGTAAAGATGCGAAACCTATAGAAGGTTTTAATTTTGAATTAAAATATGACGGATTATATTCTTACAGGATATCCGTTTCTGCAAACAAGATTCCTTATTTATTTTTTAAATTATTAAAATTATTTCCGTCTTATGCAACTATGGTAATAGAAAGAATAAGCGAAGATGTAAATAGAGATTTCGATATAATGATGAGCGACCCCGATATTTCAATTTCCGAAATAAAAAATATATTCAAAAAATATAAAGAATTATGGGTGGAATGCGGATTTGTAGGTTTTGGAATCATAGACGAAAGAACGGAATTTGAAGTTTTTATCAATTTGGACAAAGAAATAATAATAAACACGCCTTATAAAAATATAAATAATATCGATTTAATATTGGATTATTTTAATCTTTCAAACGAATATCCGTCTTTTATAAGCGATTACGAACATTGGCATTATCCTTTATCTTCTGTAGTTTCGGACGAGAGCGTATCGGAAGAAGACGAATATATATTCGATTATTACGATATTATCAATAATTTAAAACATCTTTACGGTTTTTCAACGGTTAATTTTGACGAGCGAATAATCAGAAAAGAGCCAAAATGGTGGAATGTCACGGTAAAATGTTTGGGAAAATGCAAAAAAATATCTTCCGTTTCAAGTTATTATATAGTCGCAAACACAATTGAAGAGATGGAAACTTTAATAGACGAAAAAATGAAAAATATGAATATAGAAAATTATTATATATACGATTTTTATAATGTAGAACCTAACAATTATAGTCCGACAAATCTTAATTTAAGCGATATAAGAAACTTTAATTTTGAAAAAGCGCCTTTTGGAATTTGGGCTGAATCGGACATTTTTATTTATAAAACAAGAAATATAACCTCTTATTTTATCAATAAAAATTATGCTATAGTGTCTTAATTTTTTAATTTTATGAATAAATTTAATTTTGCCAAACTTAATTGTCCTAAACATATTAAATATCGATTTAAATATTGTCCTTTTTGCGGTAAAAAAGATTCTTTAATTTTTAACGATATAAAAATTTTTAATTGTAATAAATGCGGTGGAAGTTATTTTGTTAATCCATCTTCAACCGTAGGAATAATAGTCGACACTCCCAAAGGAATAGTTTTCGTTTTAAGAAAATTCGAACCTAAAAAAGATTATATAGATATGCCGGGAGGTTTTTGCGAACCTTACGAAAGAATTGAAGATTCTATTAAAAGAGAATTATTCGAAGAAACTGCCATAAAATTGGAGCATGTTAATTTTCTTATGAGCGGAAGCAACGAATATATTTACGAAGAAATGATGTATGTCACTTCCGATATTTATTTTTATGCAAAATTGGATTATATCCCAAAAGTAAAACCTTCTGACGATGCTTCGGAGGTAATATTTATAGAAAAAGAAAATATAGATTTTGATAAAGTTGCATTCGAGTCCTCGAAAGAAGCTTTAAATTTTTATTTCAAAAATATAAAAGACGCTTGAAAAAATACATCGCCATGACTATATAAAGAAATTTGTTATTACGAGCCGTAGTCGAATTCAGAATTTATTAATAACAAGGGGTTTTTCCTTCTGGACGCATTCGGGCGAACCCCTTG
>CAZUEE010000106.1:0-7915 GCA_964619175.1 uncultured Brachyspira sp.
AAAATAAAATTCTCAATTCTATAAAATTTATATAGCTTAATAATTATTTTCTATTTACGGGAACTCTCAAAAATATCTCGCTTCCAACCGAAAGAACATTATTTTTTAATTTATTCCAAGCCTTTATTTCGGCAATATCGATTTTAAATTTTCGCGCTATAATCCAAAGAGTGTCGCCTTCTCTTATATGATACATTATATCTTTATATTCGTAATCGGGCGGAGGCAAAGATTCAAAATAAACGAATCTGCCGTCTCTTAATCTTTCTCTCTCCTCTTCATACTGCGCCATATCAACTTGTTTTGCGTTCTCGAGTCCTTGAATCGGAATCATTACTTGCTGTCCTATATTTAAATTTTTCGATTTTAATTTGTTTATTTCGACTATAGCCTGCATCGGAACATTATAAAATCTCGATAGATGCGATAGAGTTTCGTTCATTTTAACTTCATGCTTTCTAAAAGTAATTCTCTCTTCTGCGGGAATATTTCCAAATGTTTCGTAAAATTTTTGTTCCTTTCCTTCGGGTATTCTTAAAGGATATCTAATCATAGACGGAGGAGTGACATTTCTTGCCAAATGAGGATTCAAAGCTCTCAAATCGGCGATGTCCGTTTCTATCATTTTCGCTATAATCGACAAATCCGCAGCATCGTCTATATAAACCAAATCGCCTTGAGGAAAAATTACATTCGGTTTATTTATTTTAAATCCGAATCTTTCGGGGTTTTTGGCTATCATAACGGCAGCTGCATATTTAGGTATATATTCTCTCGTTTCTTTTGGAATGCCTCCCGTTTTAATCAAATCGTCAAAATTGTTGCTTTTCGCTTTTCTTATGGCTCTCGATATTCTTCCGCCGCCCGCGTTATAAGCCGCCAAAGCTATAACCCAAGATTTAAAATTTTTATTAAGCCTTATTAAATGTTCGGCTGCCGCTTTAGTCGACCTTTCTGGGTCAAATCTATCGTCCGTCCAATAATTGACTTTAAGATTATATATCGCTCCCGTCATAGGCATAAACTGCCAAAGTCCAGCCGCCCCAGCATGAGATACGGCTTGAGGATTAAAACTACTTTCTATTATTGGCAAATATATTAAATCTTCGGGAACATTTTTCTCTTTAAAAACTTCTCTTATATAAGGCAAATATATCTGCGCCCTGTCTATTATTCTTTGCATATGAGGTTTCCAATTGCCTTGATACATGTTTATATAATAGGTTACTCTATCATTTCTAAAGTTATTTACATCGAAACCGGCAAGTTCCACGACTTTTATATCTCTTCCCAAAGCCTCGCCGTAAATTGCAAGTTCGTATAAATTAACTCCGTCCAAACCTTTTCTTATATACATATCGAAAGTGTCGCATGAATTAACGAATAGTATTAAAATCGTTAGAAAAACGGATATTATGGTTTTTTTTATTCTTTTAATAATTTTCACCTTAATTTAATTAAATTTAGTTTAAAATTTAATTAAAGAATTTGATTATAATATTTAACACTATTTTTTATTGTTTGCAAGTTTAAAACGATAATAATTTTTATATTATCTTCTTGGCTTACCAACTAAAAAACAAAATATAATTATTTTAATTTATTTTTCGGCTGTTCCCAAAGCGTCTTCGATATTGGTTTCGATACTTTCAATATCTTTAGCCGTATAATCTTTTAACGGTATTCTATTTCTTATAGCCGCATAAACCGTAGGAACTATTACCAAAGTAAAAACAGTCGAGATGGTAAGTCCACCCAATAAAGCCAATGCCAATGGTCTATACATTTCGTTTCCGCTTCCGCTGCTTAAAGCCATAGGAAGAAGTCCCAATATAGTAGTTAAAGAAGTCATTAAAACGGGTCGCAATCTTCTAGGTCCCGCAATCAAGGCAGATTCGTCTCCGTTTATCTTCTTTTCTTGCATAAGCTGATTCATATAGTCTATTAAAACTATTCCATTATTTACCACCACGCCTATTAAAACTATTATTCCTATTCCGCTATAAACGCTTAATAGTTCGCCTCCTATAAAAAGCATGATAAGAGAACCGGCAAAACCGAAAGGAATAGCCAAAGCTATAACGAAAGGAGCTATATAAGATTCGAATTGAGTAGCCATAACAGCGTAAACCAAAACCAAAGCCAAAATTACAGCCTGTATAAGTTGAGCGAAAGCTTCTTGCATATTCTCGTAATCGCCCGAATAATTTATACTAAATCCTGAAGGCATAAACACTTTT
The DNA here is from genome assembly GCA_964619175.1 of uncultured Brachyspira sp. Taxonomy (GTDB): domain Bacteria; phylum Spirochaetota; class Brachyspiria; order Brachyspirales; family Brachyspiraceae; genus Brachyspira. The sequence goes on from CAZUEE010000106.1 coordinate 2,241, forward strand.
GAATTTATAGTCGATTGAACATCATCCATAATTTGATTCATAGGGCGTCCGTATCCCGAAGCCGTTATCGTGGTTATTCTATTGTCATCTTTTCTATCGATTACCGTAGGTCCTAAAGTTTTATCTATACTCGCTATGGAAGATACGGGAACCATACCCGCAGAAGTTGGAATAAGCATTCTTTTAACATCGTCTACATTTACTCTGTCTCTTTCGTTTAATTGAACTTGAACATCGATATCCGTATTAGCCGAACCTTCGGGAGTCATTCTTGTTGCCGTAGTGCCTCCAAAACTCGTTTTAATGGAATTTGCAACCGTGCTGATATTGAGTCCCATTTTTGAAGCCAAATCTCTGTTTATCGAAACGGTAAGCTCTGGGCTAGAATCGTCTCTCCTTAAACGAATATCCCTTAAACCTTGAACATCTTCCAAAGCGACCATTATGCTATCCGACAAATCTCTCGCTCTTTCCAAATCTTCTCCTATCACTTCTATATCTATACCGCTCGAATCTCCTCCGCCTCCTCCCATAGTGGTGCTTACGGTATCGACATTAATTTGAGCGGGATAGCTTGAGAGTTTATTTCTAACGAGTTCGACATATTCTTCCGTTTCCATTTTTCTGCCTACTTCTTTATCTCTTAATTTAACTCTAAGCTCTCCTCTATTTGCCGAAGAACCATAGCGAACTCTAGTTTGAATTCTCTCCATATCTTCTCCGACTATTTCTCTAATATCTTTTTCCATTCTGTCTATAAAAGAACCCGTTTGTTCTTGTCTCGTTCCGACCGGCATTCTAACATTGGCTCTAAACTGTCCTTCGTCCGCTTCTGGGAAACCTTCTTTACCTATCAATATAAGCCCTATCAATATAATAGCCATAACTACGCTTATGGTTGGGACTAGAACTCTATTTTTATGATTCACCGAATAAGTTAAAATTTTATCGTAAATAAAATTGACTTTAGAATGAAAATATTTATTAAAAAAATCCTCGAAAGGCGCCAATCTTTTAGATTTTTTACTCGTTATAAGTCTTGCTCCAAGCATAGGAACTATAGTCAAAGCGACGGCAAGAGAGGCGAGCAAAGAAACAGTAACCGTTATACATAAATCTCTAAACATCTGTCCCGTCATTCCCTCTACGAATAAAAAAGGCAAGAAAACGGCAATTGTGGTTAAAGTAGATGCAGATATAGCGAGAGATACAGTATAAGTTCCATCTATAGCCGAAGAATATTTTCCGTATCCGTTATTTCTATAGAAAAATATATTTTCCAAAACGACTATCGAATTGTCCACCATCATTCCTATTCCCAAAACCAAACCAGAAAGAGAAACTATATTTAAAGTTATGTTCATAAAATACATTAAAGTAAAAGTGGTTATTATTGACATTGGGATTGAAATCGCTATTATGGATACCGTTCTAATTTTCCATAAATAAATCATAAGAATTATTATCGCAAAGAGTCCGCCCTGCCAAGCAGCGTCCACTACTCCGACAATCGAATCGTTAACCGTATCTGCCGAATTAAAAATAATTTCGTATTTAATTCCTTCTGGCAAACCCATTGTATCGAGTTGTTTTTTTATACCATCCGAAACTCCAACCGTATTTGCTCCCGATTCTTTATTTATAGAAACTGAAACCGCAGGCGTACCGTTTACTTTAACTATATCCATATCCTCGTCATAGCCTTCGTAAATATTCGCTATATCTCTTAATCTTATTGGAGTATTATTTTCTTTCAAAGCAACCACGACAGTTCCTATATCGCTTACAGTTTTAAACTCTCCCGTAGTTCTTAAAGTATATTTATAAACTCCTTCGTAAGTTTCTCCTCCCGCCAAATTTTGATTTTCTACAGCCAATGTCGACACAATCGTATTAATATCGAGTCCGTAAGCTTGAAGTCTGTTCATATCTACATCCACTTTTATTTGAGTTTTGAGTCCCCCCCAAATCTCAGCCATAGCGACTCCGCCTACTTGTTTTATTCTGTTTAATATTTGATTATCTACCAAGTCGTATAATGCCGATAAATTATCCGTTCCGTAAAAAGCTATAGACATAATAGGAATACTGTCGGTGGAAAATTTATAAACTGCCGGACTTTCGGCGTCGTCTGGTAAAGAGCTTCTTATTCTGTCAATTGCCTCTCTTATATCGGCGGTAGCGCTCGCCAAATCGCTTCCCCAGTTAAATTCTATAAAAACGCTCGACATTTCCTCTTGAGAAGAAGATGTTATAGTTTTAACATTATTTATTCCCGAAACAGCGCTTTCTATTAATCTTGTTACCGATTTTTCAACCTCTTCTGGTCCTGCATTATCGTATGTAGTCCTAACGCTTATATATGGAAGTTCCATATCGGGCAAAAAGTCCACGGGTAATCTCGATAAACTAACTATTCCTAAAACAACTACGGCTAATACCCCCATACAAACGGCAACGGGTTTTTTTACCATTAATTCAATAAAACTTCTCATTAAATTGTTCCTCCTTTAATTTTAACTATACCTTAAACTTTATCACCCACCAACAGAATAAATTTCGCCGCTTTCATTATTGGTATTATTTGTATTTTCCGTTCTTTCCACTTTTGGAGAATTTGAATTATTTACAGCATTTGTGGTTAAATTATTATTCGTATTATTAATAGGCGGAGTTCTAGTAATGTTGGCAGTATTTTGATTCGTCTGTCTTACGCTTGATTGTCTTGCTGTTCTGCTACTATTTATTCTGGTATTATTTGTATTATTTACAATATTCGTGTTTGTAGAAGCGATGTCGGTTATATTATTAGTTATTATAGAATTCGTTTCGACAGTATCGGACGGCGTTATATATTCCATAATCGTAGGGTCGTTTTCTATTCTATTAACCAAAGAACCGTCGTTTAAAAACTCTCTTCCAAACATAACCACTTCTTCTCCCTCTTCGAGTCCGCCGCTTAAAGCGACTTTATCTTTAGAGGTGAACAGTATACTTACCTCTCTTTTATACGCTCTATATTGTAAGTCGTTATTATCTGCAATATTTCCGTCTCTAGGAACGGCTCTGTCTTCTTTTACGACAAATATATAATCTTTACCCATATCGTCGCTGAATATGGCGCTATTTGGTATAACGAATACATTATCCGCTGAATTTAACAATATAGAAACATCCGAAAACATTCCGGGCAAAAGTAGCCTATCTTTATTGTCTATTAAAGCCTTAACCATTAAAGTTCTTGTGGAAGGATTAACGGCATAATCTCTCTTCGTTATTTTTGCTTCTATTTCCTTATTTGGAGAGGAAGGCACTCTTATATATACTTTTTGTCCCAATTCTATTCCCGTTATAGACCTTTCCGGAACTTGAATTTCAATCTCCAATTGACTAATATCGGCTACATTCGCTATGGGAGTTGATGCTGCTATCGAAGCGCCTACCGCCATATAAGTTGTAGTGACATATCCCGCTATCGGAGTTCTTGCCGGGGCATAAGCGTAATTTGCGCCTATAACGAATCTATCTATCAAAGCTATAGTCTCGCCCTTTCTAACGAAACTTCCTTCATATTTTAAAATATTCGCTATTTTTCCGGGAACATCTGAAGAGATTTCAACCTCTTTAATGGCTTTAATTTCTGCCGATAAATCCAAATATTCGTTTAAATTTTGTTTTATAGGAGCTGCTACCAAAACGCTTATGGGATTTTCTTTTCTTTGTAAATTCTCCTGCTTTTTACAAGATACGGATAATAATATTAATAAAATTAAAAAAGCCAAAATTGAGGCAAAACCGATTTTATTTTTTAAATTCATAATTTTTAATCTCCTAAAATATTTTAACATGTATATTCAAATACCTAAATTCCCAAAAGTTTAAGAACCTGAAGAGAACTTGATAAATATTCATAAATAGCTTGCAAATACGAAAGTTGAGCGTTCAAATATGTTATCTCAGCGTCATTAACCTCGAGCATAGAAATGCTTCCTCCTCTATACTGTCTCTCCGCCATTTGTAACGCATAAGCGGCGGTTCTAGCGTTTTCCGCTTGCGATTCCAAATTCACAGCTTGAGAACGAGCCGTTGATATTAAATCTCTGCTTCCAACTTCTATCGTGTCTCTTAACTGCGAATAATTCAATTCCATTTGCTTTATACTTAAATCTATTTGCTCGGCAGCCTTTGCCGTAGAAGAAAAAGGAAGAAGCGAATCGAGATAATAATTTAGAGAAAAATTAACGCCCCAACTAAACTGTCCTTTTCTATCCTCATACATTTTATAATCTCTTAATTTATCCGACTTGCTTACTCCTACTGTGGCACTTCCCGTTAATGTTGGCCATAAATAACTTCTCGCTACTTTTTTATTATATTCGAGCATTTGCAAATTACTTTCCATATTCTTTAATTCCACATTGTTGTTCATTATGATAGTTAGCAAATCGTCATACGCCATATCGGGAACGGTTATATTAGTGGCTTCTAAAATATTTCCTATCAATTCGACTTCGTCCGCCGTATTCGTAAGCCCTATTTGTCTGATAAAAGTTAATTTTAAACTTTGATATTGATTGCTTAAAGTTATAACTTGAGGCTTCGTGTTTTCGTATTGAACTCTCGAATTTAAATATTCGTATTCCGAAACCTGCCCGTTTCTGTATTGAATATAATTATAATTCATTCTATTGCTATAATTTAATTGAGATTGCAAATAAACTCTATAATTTTCTTGCGCTATAAAAGTGTTGTAAAATGCAAGTTTTGTATTCAAATCTACATTTTTGACATTATCGTAATAAGTGTCTTTTTTCATTTTCAAATTTATATCGTTTGCTTTATCCGTATTCCAATTTCTAAATCCCGTAAAAAGCGTTTTTGACAAAGTGGCGTTTGCGCTCCAACTTGTCGAACTCGAATAAAGTTCCGTAGAACCCAATTCCTGCTGTTCTCCCAAACTAACGCTTCCTCCAACCGAAAGAGAAGGCAAAAACAAATCGGAAAAAGATGCGTCTTTTTGAGCTTGAGCGATTTTTACATCGTATTCCGATTGTTTTAAAGTTTTATCGTTATCAGAAGCTATTTTTAAGGCATCTTCCAAATTTATTCTTACTTTTATATTGTTTGTATTTTCGTTGATATTTTTTATAGGCTGATTCGACTCTCTTATATCTTGAGAATATAAAACCATATTGAAAAATAAAAACAAAAATAAAGCGAATTTCACAATAAACTCCTCGTTTAAGAATAGTTTATAATTAAATAAATATTATAAACCTTAAATTAAAAATATCAATATAGATATTTAACTGTTTCATATATTAGACGAATAACTTTAAAAAAAGTTCCGTTATTAATTAAGAAATTTAGTTATATTAAAATTTTTTAATTAATTTTTCTTGTCATTACCGTAGACACAAAGCGTGTGATGGATGAGAAACCCATTGTGTATGCATTACATATAACAAGGGGTTCGCCGAAGGTGTCCTGTGACAACTGTCCACCGTTGCCATAGGCAAACAGAGTGTGGTGATGTAAAGCTCCTTGTTGTTGAAAATAGAATTTTGTTTACAGTAGATTATTTGGCAATTTAAACCGTAAGCGAAATTATTTTTCACCTCTTACAAATTAATTTTTTAAAATAAAACGGCTTATACTATTTAAATATAAACCGT
>CAZUEE010000107.1:0-4237 GCA_964619175.1 uncultured Brachyspira sp.
AATTTGAATAGTAAATGATTAGTTAAAAGGATATAATTGTGGCTTTGCTTTGCTTAACAAATTTACAGTATTTTTAATTTTCATTTTATACCTCCTATGCCATTATTTTGGCAGTTAATTAATCTATATTATATAGTATAGTATTTTTATAAAATTTGTCAAGGTTTTTTTAGAATTTTTTTTTAAATTTATTATCGTAAATGAAACAAAACAATCTATAAAAAAATTCTAAATAACAATGAGGCTTTAGCTTTGCGTCCCTGTGGGAAGCCCCTTGTATGCTTTTCTCTGAATTTATTAATGCAAGGGGCTCGCCGAAGGCGTCCTGTAGGGAAAACCCCTTGTTATAATAAATTCTGCCTTCGTCCTCGTCCATGCATACGGTGATGACAATGTATTTTTTTATTGTAATAACAATTTTTTAATTAAAAACTTGATTTCAATACGGCTTTAATATCATGTTTATTTAAAACTTTATAACCGCCTTTCATAACAAAAGTGCTTTTAACCATACCGTCAAGCATATCTTCTTTTGCGCCAAGTTCGGATATATTCATTACGAGTCCGATTTTTTTCATCCAATCTTCCATTTTTGACAAACCTTCTTCGGCAATTTCAATATCCGTTTTTTCTTTAGGGTCTACATTCCATACATTTATAGCGTATCTTTTAAACTTTTCTATTCCGTAAGGAAGAATATAACGATAATAAGGCATAGAAACCGCAGAAAGCGTCATTCCATGAGTAGCATCCGTGTGAGCGCCAACGCTTTGCCCAAGCATATGCACTTCCCAATCTTCTGTTTTTCCTTTTGCGACAAATGTATTTAAAGCCCAAGTAGCCGTCCACATTATATTGCTTCTCGCTTCGTAATCGTTTGGATTTTGAATGGCAATTTCGGCGCTGTTAATTAAAGATTTCAAAAGTCCTTCCATAATATAGTCGGAAGTATTGTCATCCGTTCCCGAAAAATACTGCTCTAAAATATGCGACATTATATCGTAAATTCCCGAAACCATTTGATATTTTGGCAAAGTAAAAGTATATTCTGGATTTAATATCGAAAATTTAGGAAATACATTTTCTCTAAAAACATGCCCGATTTTTAATTTTTGAGCATGATTTGTAATTACCGAACCTCCGTTCATTTCGCTTCCCGTTCCAACCATAGTCAAAACGCATCCTACGGGAATAATATCGTTATCGACATCTTCAAAACGAATATAATATTTTTCCCAAGGGTCATCATTACAATTTACCGATATGGAAACTGCTTTTGCATAATCGCAAACCGAACCTCCGCCTACTGCTAAAATAAAATCGGCTTTAGATTTTCTCGCTCTTTCCACTCCTTCGTAAAGTTTTTCTACTGTAGGATTTGGCATAACTCCCGCATCTTCGAAAATCTCTTTTCCGTTTTCTTTAAGTATTTTTATCACTTCGTCATAAATACCGTTTTTCTTAATAGAACCTCCGCCGTAAACAAGCAACACATTTTTACCGTATTTTGGCAGTTCCTTATTCAGCCCTTTAATGGCTTCTTTTCCAAAATATAATTTTGTCGGATTATGAAAAGTAAAATTTCCAAGCATTTTTTTCTCCTCGCCATGCGTTTGGCATAAATTAAAAATTTTTATCGTTTATATTTTTATTATTTAATTGTTTTTTATATTATATAATATTCTCTAAGTTAACTCCAGAGTCAAGTTTATTTATTTAAAAATATTTAAATATTCTTCTATAGGCAAATTAGGCAAATTATCCTTATTGGCTTCGTAAATGCAAAAAGGTTCTTTAACTTTTAATCCAATATATTTAAAACTCAAATTTATAGGCGATAGAAGTTTTTCCATATTAAAATCCAAAGAATCGTAAAAAGACTTTTCGCCTCCTGCGGTGGTTATAATCCTGAAAGTTTTATTTTCCAAAACTTTAGGCTCGCTTCCATAAATTATGTCGGTTAAAACCAAATCCTGCCATTCTTTCAATATACTCGGCATGCTAAACCAGAATAGAGGAAATTGAAAAATAATATTATCCGCATCTTTCAAAAGCGAAATTTCCGATTGAATGGAATTAATTTTTCCGTCAGGATAAATAACGCTTAAATTATGAACATTTATATTTTTATTATCTTTTAATTTTTCCAAAAGGGCGCGATTTACTTTAGAATCTTTCCAAAAAGTATGTCCAAAAATAATTAAGTTTTGCATATCTTTTCTCCTTAATTTTTTTATTATTTAATATTTTATTCATTAATTGTAATAATTATAACATTGAAGTTAACTCCAGAGTCAAGTGTCTTTATAGGTAAAACTTTTAATAAAAATTTTGATAAAAATTTTAACAAAAACTACTTTATCTCAAAAGTTATACGAATATCTCCTTTTCCAAAAGAGTTTTCCAAGTCATCCGAATTTTTTATATATCCTAATCTAGTATATTTATAATAAGTCGAAAAACTTTTATAAAATATTACCAAGCAATTATCCCCAAAAAGCATTATATCTCCTTTGTTTACCATCGAAACATTTTCGCTTAAAGCGGGAAACTTTTTTGACAAATTATAATATTTTTCATTTTCATGCAAATCGCTCATAGTTATAGTCATAGGGAAATTTTTTATCAATTCTTTTACCGTAGAATTGTCGTATAAAACGGCTTCGTATTTTGTATTTTCAGTTTTTAATGTAATCTCTTGCATATCCTCTCCAAATGTTTTGCAGTTTATCAAAAATAATATAAAAATTATGATTAATTTAATATACTTAATAAATAATCGACTTTGTTTTGATTTTTTTATTTTACGCAATTATATTTTTTATTACTTTTGCCGGAACTCCGACAGCTATCGAATTTGTGGATATTATAACATTTTGTCCTATAAAAACTCCGTCTCCCATAATAATTCTTCCTCTGTCTTGAAAAGAGCAGTTGCTATTAAAAAAGACATCTTTACCGATAGTTATATTTTTTCCAAAATCCGTATAGAAAGGCGGAAAACATCTAAAACTTTCGTCTATTTTCTCTCCCGTAAGTTCTTCGAATAATTTTACAACATCTTCTGGGCTATGATAAGAATTATTTAAAATCGTAGTTATTCTTATGACGTTTTGAGAACATTCATGCATTAAAGGAGCTTTTTCTTTATCATCTCCTTTAATATAATTTCCTTCTTTACAATATTTTATAAAATCTTTAATATTCATTTTGTTTAATATCATTTTTAAATATCCTTGTTTTTATAAATTAAATTTTAATACCAACCATGTTTTCTGTTTCTTTCGAGAGACGCTATTTTTTGCATCTCTTCGTCCGTCAATTCAAAATCAAATATATCGATATTTTCCTTTATATGAGCTGGATTGCTCGAACCCGGAATAACAACGACTTCATTTTGAATATCCCATCTTAAAATCACTTGAGCTACCGATTTATTATGATTTTGAGCTATCTCTTTCAAAACTTTATCGTTTAATAATTCTCTTTGATATCCGCGTCCGCCCAAAGGATACCAAGCCTGAACGACTATCCCTTTGCCTTGAATATAAGAAACCACTTTCTTGTCTTGATAGTAAGGATGAATCTCGTTTTGAACTAGAGCTGGCATAATCGTTATTTGAGAAATAAAATCTTCCAATTCTTCTATATACCAATTCGACAAACCTATAGAACGAATCTTTCCATCCCTAACGGCTTTTTCCATAGCTTTGTAGGCTTTAACATCGTTCGCTCCGGGATGATGCAAAAGCATTAAATCGATATAGTCGACATCCAATTTTTCCAAAGCTTCGTCTATAGATTTTTCTGCATTATTAAATTGACTTGTATATAATTTTGTAATAACGAAAATCTCCTCTCTCGGAACTTTTGATTTTTTAATTCCTTCTCCCACGCTTTTTTCATTACGATAGAAATAAGCGGTGTCGATTAATCTATATCCGTTTTGAATGGCGGTAGAAACCGAATTAACGCATGTATCTCCCGTCAAATGCCAAGTGCCTATTCCTATAATCGGCATATTATATCCGCTGTTTAATCTTACAGTTTTGGTTTGTAAATTAAAAGAAATGTCGTTTTCTATATTATCATTTGCCTCTATTTTTTGATTATTTTCGTTTATTTCGTTTTTAGAAAATAATTTTGAACAACTAATTAATAAAACGATTACAATCCCAACGATTATATTCAATTTTTTGTTTTTCATCTAATTTCTCCTTTTATTAAAAATGATTTT
>CAZUEE010000107.1:4337-7899 GCA_964619175.1 uncultured Brachyspira sp.
TTATATTCAATTTTTTGTTTTTCATCTAATTTCTCCTTTTATTAAAAATGATTTTCTATTTCAAATTTGAATTAAAAAACTCTTCCAATTTATTAAATGGAATTCTGTCTACTCTATCGTAAAGGTCGATATGTTCGGCATCTTCCACAATATATATTTCTTTAGGTTCGGCAGCTGCTTTATAAGCGTCTTCGCTAAAAAAACGAGAATGCGCCCTATCTCCCATAACGAAAAGAATCGGACGAGGAGATATTTCTTCGATAAAATCCAAGAGTCTAAAATTCATCATAGACAAACCGCTCGTTGTGGTAAATCCTCCCAAAGCGTTAATATGATGTCCTCTTTTTAAGGCGTAAAATCTAAACCATTCCGCCGTAGGTTCTTCAAGATTTTCTGGCACTTCCTCCAAAGGTTGTTTTGGGAAAAATGGAATATATTCTGGGTATCCGTTTTCCGCGTCTTTCCATCTTTGTAAAGATAATCTTTCTTTTTCTTTTTGCAAATCTTCTTTATTAAAACCTATTCTTGAAGCTGCGCTAATATCATACATGCTCACTGTGGCAACGGCTTTGATTCTAGTATCAAATTGAGCAGCCGAGAGAGCAAATCCTCCCGAACCGCAAATGCCAACTATTCCGATTTTTTCTCTGTCTACAAATTCTTGCAAACCCAAATAGTCCACCGAAGCGCTGAAATTTTCGACAAATATATCGGGAGAGGAAACATTGCGAGGAAAACCGCCCGATTCTCCCATAAAAGATTGGTCGAACGCCAAAACGATAAATCCTCTTAATGCGAGTTCGTTTCCGTAAACGCAAGGTCCCTGTTCTTTAACTCCTCCGTATGGAGCGCCAACTATAATCGCGGGATATTTTTTAGTTTTATCAATATCATCAGCAATATATAAATCGGCTGCCACATCCAAACCGTATCTATTTTTATAAACGACTTTCGTTCTTGTAACATTTTCGTTTAATTCAGTAATATATCCCATTTTTTCCTCCGTTTTATTTTGATTATTTTGATTATTATTATCATTTTTACAACTTATTATTAATATAATAAAGACAACAATAAAAATTAGTTTTTGTTTTATATATTTCATTTTAATTTCCTCGTTTTGAATTATTTTTTATTTATTAAACAGTATTATCAAAAATATATCAAATACTTTTGGGTTATGATTATACATACTTTAAAAGTATTGTAAAGTATGATAGTAATAAACTTTTGGAATGGTTTCAAAATGATTTCGATAAACTAAATATAGTCGCCACTTATACTCTTATTTATAACGCTTCGATTATGGTTAAAGATAAAATCGGATACGCCGTCTGTCTAGATAAATTAATCAATACGAAAGGAAGTTATCTATGTTTTATTCCGTTAAAACCGAAGTTAGAAACCGAATCATATATAGTTTGTAAAAAAGAGCAGGTATTTTCTCCCGCAAGCAAAATATTTTTGGACAAACTTCATGATAAATTTGAAGTAAAAAGTTAACATTAAAGTTAATATTATAGATATTTCCTCAATTCATTTTCCATAAGTTTAATAGTTTTATTTAAAGTATTTTCTTCTAAAGGCTTAAAATTTTTATGTATCGGCTTATTAATATTTCTTTCGCCTTTTAATAAAGTTATTATATTTAAATCGACATCTTCAAAATAACTCATTATAGAATGCGTGGATTTTGAACCGTAGACAGTTTCTGGCAAGCTAGAATAATCTCCGCCTAATTGACTTTCTAATTGAAATAAATAACAGGATATATTTGGAAAAACGGTTTTTAGCAAATGAAAATCTATTAAAATTCTTTTTATCATAGCGTTTTCTGTATATGCCTTACATTCTATTGCTATAACAAATTTATTATCTATAAATATATGTTTGTCGACGCTCAAACCGTAATAATAATATTTTTTATTATCCATTATATATTTTTTAACTTCTTCATTTTTAATGTTTGTTATATAACTTTCTTTTATTGGAAGTTTAATTTTTTCGGAATTTATTTCTAATCTATTTTGATTGCCGTTTAAATTATTCCAAGCAATTTTTATAATTTCTTCAGTTATGTGTTCTTGTAATTTTCCTTTAACGCTTCTTATAACTCCGCCATAAGACATAATATTTTGTCTGGCAGTGTCTTTGTCTATAACTTTAACTACGCTATTATAATCTTGTATAATATCTTTTATAGAATATATTTTATTTTGCCTCTAAATCAAACAAGTCTTTTATTTCTTTCAACCTATTTTCTGACGTTTTACAATATTCTTCCGATATATCTATACCTATAAATTTCCTGTTTAATTGTTTAGCGACTTTTGTAGTAGTTCCCGCTCCATTAAAAGGGTCAAGGATAATATCGTTTTTATACGAAAATAATTTAAGTAATCTTTTAACCAATTCCTCTGGAAACATAGCGTCATGATTATATTTTTTCATGTTTCGCTCGGGGGCTATACTCCATTTACCATAAACCCATTTTTTAAACTCTTCCGATTCTATATCTATATTATTTTTATCTCCTTCTTTTTTCAAAGAGTTTTTACAAAATATTTCTATAAACTCCCAAGAATATTTTAAATACGGCGATGATGGACTTTTCCAACTTCCCCAAGTGCAATATTTACAATTATAATTATTCTTTTCCCAAATTATTTCGCCTTTCCAAATTAATCCTTCTTGCAAGAAAAAATTACTAATTAAATGATGAGTCGGGATATAATCTGAATACATAGGCTGAACATTTATAATGATTCTGCCGCTATCTTTTAAAACTCTTATACATTCTCTAAAAATATTAAATAGTTTGTCAAAATAATCATCCCAAATATTGACATCGCTCGTATTCTCGTAATTTATTCCGAAATTATAAGGCGGAGAAGTTAATACTATATCGATACAATTATCGGGAAATTTTTTTATAATCTCCAAAGAATCCGCACAGTGAATTTTATTTATAAATGTTTTATTAATTTCGTTATCTATATTTTCGAATTCTTTTTTATAATATTCGTAAGCCAATCTTTTTTTGCTGTTTTCTTTTTTATTTTTTACTTTCTTCTCTTTATTAAAACTTTTAAAAACTATTTTTCCGTTGGAACTTGAAAAAGAACGAATTTTATATAATTCTTCAATAGTTTTTTGTATTAAAGGATTATATTTTATGGTTTCGAGTAATTTTATATCTACCGTATCAAAATTAAGTATAATATTGGTTTTATCGGTAAAAGTATCTATACCCGAAGAACTAAGTAAAGGCAAGGCTTTTTTTATATCGTTGTTGTTATAAATATTTTCTAGTTTTAAAGTTTTATATTCTTGCATATCGTTTATTATAAATTCAAAATAATTAAAAAACAACCAAAATATTTTTATACAAACTTTATTAAAATTTTTCTACGAATTAATAATTTTTTAACTATTTAACTTTATTGACTTTTTTAAATTTTATTTTATAATTTCGTTATGATTATAAAAGTTTTAAGCACTAGCATGAATTCAATTCAATTCAATTCAATTCAATTCAATTCAATTCAATTCAATTCAATTC
>CAZUEE010000108.1:0-4463 GCA_964619175.1 uncultured Brachyspira sp.
ATTTTATATCAATTCTACTACATCGCTATCAATGAAGGAATAAATCTATTCTAAACGGCAATAAAACAAAGAATAATAAAGAATGATTTTATATATAAAACGAAAGAAATAAAGTCAAAAATCAATTTTTATTTTTTTATTAAATTTAAATTAAAAAATTATCTTTCTTCGACTTCGTCTATAAGTCTTATCAATTCTCTCGACCTTTTTGCAATGCTTTCCTTTAAGGCTATTAAAGTATCGTTTCCCGCCTTGCTGTTTGCGATTTCCAATTTCAAATTATCGGCTATATTCAAGCATGCGAGTATGGCTATAACATCTCTCGGCTTATCCATACCGTAATGTTCCGCAATATCGTTCATGCTCTTATCCACAAAATCGGCAAGTTCTCTTAAATATTCTATATTGTCTTCTTGCGATTTTATATTCAAAGTTCTTCCGAATATATTGACTTCCAAACTATTGCTCATTTTTTTACCTATTATTTTTATTTGCTATTTTGACTCGCTGTCGAAGAAAAACTCTTCCTCGTCATCGTCTCCAAACATATATTGGTCTTCTTCGTTCGAGTCAAATTTATAATCGTCTTCTTTTTCGTAATCGTTTTCTATATCTTCTTGCAATTCTTCCGATTCGTATTTACTATATTCTTCTTCGTTATCGTTTTTATTATTGTCGTATTTAATGTCGTTGTCCCAGCTCGAGTCGGATGCGCTTGAAAAAGGGTCTTCATCTTCCGAAACTTTTACGGATGCTATATTATTCCAAGTATCTTTGTTTTCAAAAACCGTTTGAGTTTCGTTTTTATTCGGTTCTTCATCATTAAAAATATTCTCTTCGATTTTCACTTCAATATTTTCTTCAATAAAATTTTCTTCAATGTTTTTTTCGTTTTCTTTGTTTTCTTCATTGCCTTTATTTAAAATATTATCTTTTTCGTTATTTTCAAAATTTTCGGTGTGATTTATATGTCGATTCGATTCTTGATTATTTTCTTTGTTATATTTCATCGCGTTGTCTATATCGTTTATCAATTGAGAGAGTTTCGATTTTAAATCTTCGTTTTCTCTTTTTAAAGTTTCGTTTTCAAAATTTATATTCTGGATTTTATTTTTAAGATTGTCGTTTTCTTCTATTAAGGTTATGGAATCTTTTTCAGTTTTTTCCACATTTATTTTTAAATTGTCTCTTTCAATTCTTGCAGCTTCAAGTTGTTTAAGCAAATTGTCTCGCTCTTCTTTAAATATATTAAGATTGTCGGCTATATTTCTTTTGTCGGTTTCCAATATCGTTTTTTCTTCTTTGAAAGAATTAATCTTGTTTTCAAGTTCAAGTTTTACTTTATTTAAATATATTATATTTTCGCTTAAACCTCTTTGCTCGGCTAAAAGCGATTCGTATTTGCTTAATAAATCTTTTACCTTCATTTCCAAAATACTAAATTCTTCCACTTTACAACTCCAAAATAGTATTCTTATAAATTATATCATATATAATGCAATTGTCAATTTTTAAATTATGTGATAGAATAAAAAATATTAATTTTAAATCGATAAAATGAGAGTATTTCTAAAAATAATATTATTAACTTTGCTTTTAAGTTATATAAAAATATACGCTCAATCGCCATATACCGAAAAAGACCAAAAATTTTTTAAAACGATGGCAAATATTTTATCTCTTATCGAAATAGAAAGACCTACGGAAAGTTTTATCGACTACGATTATATTCATGAAAGTTATAAAAGAGACAATCCGCGCAAAGATTCTTTTTCTTCGAGAACCTTATACGAATTATCGACAATAGAATTTCACATGAATACTTTAATAGGCGTGAATTTAGGAAAAAAACGATTCGGCATGCCCGATATGTATCTTTCGCTTGGAAAAAGTTTTCATTACGATTGGATATTTTCGGCTACTCCTTTCGCAACTTTATCGGGTAAATTCGACATATTCGACAAAAATAAAGCTACGGGAAAAATAGAACTTTACGATGCGGGAATAGAAACCGTAATATTAACGAGAATTTTATTGTCTTTTAGAATTAAAGCGGCAAACGATATTAACGGCTCTACTTTTATGCTTATTCCTTCCGTAGTAGATTCTGCAACCGAAAATTTTAATGATATTCCTCATTGGTATTTGCCGAGAATAAATAACGAGATGGGTTTAAGGGCGGGACTTATAGGACATTATTTTGAATTGTCTTATTCTCAAGGTTTTTCGGATAAATCTTCGCCTCTTTCCGTTTTATTTAAAATCAACGGAGATTTTTTTAAAACTCAAATTCTTTATCAGCATGAAAAAAATAATCTATCTCCGAATAATTACAGCTATAATAACACTCGAAATATAATTCAAATATACGCTATGGGAAAATTGCCTTTGCTTGACAAACAACTTTGGATTAATATACTTGGAGAATATACTTGGAGACAAAATGACGCTCATTATTTAAGATTCGAATTGGGTTTGGAATGGAAAATATTTAATATAGCCATGCGTCCTTTATTTTATGTAAACAATAATAAAGAGATTAACGAGAATTATAAAGAAAAAAGAGATTTATTCTGTTTCGAATATTCCGCCTATATTAAATTTAATTATATTTATTTCGGTTTTCAAGGTTCTACGGACGGAAGATATTATATAGCGTTAAAGGCATTATTCTAAAAAATCTTTATAAAAAATTATTACGGGGGAATTTTATTAGAAGTATAAACCTTAACGAAGAAATCTTAAAAGAATATATAATCGACTATTTTAATGCAAACGATAAAGACATTATAGCCTGCGAAATAGAAAAAAGGTTATTCGGTTATAATAAAATAGATTTGGAAATCGGAAGCGGAAACGGAAAATTTATAGTCGAACTTGCAAATAACAATAAAGAAAAATATTTTTTGGGAATAGAATATTCTTATAAAGCGGCTAAAAAAACGGTATTAAAAGCTTATAAAAGAAACATAAAAAATCTTACGATAATATTCGGAGAGGCAAATTCTATTATGGAAAAATATTTTATTGATAAATATAAATTCGACAATATTTATTTGAATTTTCCCGACCCTTGGCCAAAGAAAAAACATTCACATAGAAGAATATTCAATAAAGAATTTTTAAATAAAGTATATAATATTCTTAAAGATAACGGAGTATTTTATTCGGCTACAGACGACGACAATTACGCCTTAAATATAATGAATCCGATTTATAAAGAATCCGAAATATTTAAAAATGTTTTGGAAGAAGAATATACGGAAAAACTTGAAAATTATGGAATAACTTTATACGAGGAGAAAATGCGAGCGGCGGGACATAATATTTATTTTTTCGCTCATAAGAAAAACGATACTTTATGAAAAGCGGATTATTCGAGATACTTACTACAATGTTAAAATATATAATTATTATATTAATATCTATAATATTCGTATTTCTTGTAGTAATAATTTTAATATTTGTAGGAATACTTCCCGCGACTATAGTTATATTTATAGAAAAAATATACGCTATTTTGCATTTATTATTTTAACCATATTTACTTTATTTTTTCCAAGTCTGATAAATATGTCGCCGAAATTCACTTTTTGAAAAATGTCAATATCCGGTCTGATAACTTTAATGCGAGCTGCAAAAGGATTATCCAAAATACTGTCGAGTTCTTTTATTATTTCGTTAATTAAGAAATTTTCAGCATGCCCCAAATCTACTTTACCAACTATAAAATTCCCTTGTAAAATATAACCGTTCTTTTCGTTCGAAGGTTTTACCAATATAAAATCTTTTTCTCTGTATATAAATTTAATTCCATAGTCGATATTTTCTTTAAAATTAATGCTCATTTTATTTATAGAATAAACCGATTTAAAATATAATGTTTCGTTTTTCATTTTACTTGCGAGTTGATTTGCCGACAACATTTTACCTCCCTACAATCTCGTTTAATTTATAGAGTCAGATTATAGGATTTTTACGATAAAAGTCAAGAGTTTTTAATGAAAATTCAATTTTAAGTTTACAGTTTTTTGATTTATTTTTTTAAAATTTATAAAACCAAAAGCCGATAAATAAATCACAGAACGATAATGTTGTTTTAAGAAATTCAAGCGATTTTTATTTGTGAGGTATTGCTTTGACAGTAGTCTTACAATGACGAAAGTTAAAGTTGCAATTACAATTAATAAAAATTGCAAAGCTTCTGGCAAATTTATTTGACAGAACTTTTAAGCGTAGCAATTTTTATTTAAAAAAACAAAAACACTTGACATTTCAAAAATAATTCTTATCTTATGGATATAAAATAAAAAAGTCGAAAAGACAAATAGGAGGCAAGAATGCTTATTAAGAAGAGAAGAGGTTTATTCTATCTAATTATCACGGTTGTAATAATAGCTGCCATGGTTATGGCTTGTAAAAACAAACCAACGGGAGCAAACGATTTCACAGGTTTCGACGAT
>CAZUEE010000108.1:4563-7774 GCA_964619175.1 uncultured Brachyspira sp.
AATTTTAGGCGATGCAGAAATGTGTCGCCTTTTTTATTTGATTTTTTTTATTTTAAATGGTATAATTAAAGTAAACATAATAATCAATAAATCTAATTAGGATAAATAAAAAATGAAAGAACTACCTTATCTAATCAATTTAATCAATTCTATAAAAGGCGAAGTTTGTTATTCTTATATCGATAAAATAGTCGCTTTAAATAAAGATTATAAAGATATGGAAAATATTAAAGGGCAGAAAATAATCGATATATTAAGATATGGAGGATATATACATTTTCAATTTTCGCAAGACGCTATGTTAATCGATTTGGGAGCGGAAGGTTCTTTCGTCCTAACCGAAGATAAAATTTATAAAAACGGAATAATAAAATTGGAAACGGACAGAGGAAATTTATTTGTCGTAGACGAAGGAAAAGAAGACGACAATTTTACAAAAATTATTCCTATATGGAAGGATTTTACCACAATGCCTGCCGTAGGATACGACCCGTTAACGAAACAATTTAATTATAATTTATTCTTACAATTGCTTGCAGAAAATAAAACCACAGTTGAAAAATTAATCACGAATCCTCTTATAATAAGCGGAATAGGGGAAACTTACGTAGATATGATATTAAAAAAAGCTTCGATAAATAAAAGAACGAAAACTTCCGAAGTAAATAAAACTAAAGCCAGAGAGATATTCGATTCGATAAAGCAAGTTTTGAGGGAAGCTGTCGGAAATACCGAAGAGGAAGAAAGCGACGGTTTGGAAGATTAAAACTAAATGTTAAAAATCAAAGATTAAATTTTATATTTCAATTTAAATAATTCTTTATATTAATCGGCATATTTTTCAAAAATTTTTGTTTAACTATTATTTATAAATTTTATAAATTAATAATTAAACGAAAGGAGATATTATTATGTCTGGAAACGCAAATATAATAGTAATAGAGGGAAGACTTACAAAAGACCCTAATTTTATGAAAACTAAAAACGGAAAATCTCTTTGCAAATTTAGTATCGCAAACAACAGATATTATTATACCGAAAGAGGTTTACAAAAGGAAGTTTATTTTTTCGATTCGATAAGCTGGGGAAACAAAGCGGAAAAAGTAGCGTCAACTTTAAATAAAGGAAGCCATGTTCTTATAAGCGGAGAGTTAAGACAGAATTCTTATCTTACAAAAGAAGGAATTAAAAGAAATTCTATTTATATACTCGCTTTGGAAATTAAGAATTTGGGCAAAAAATCTTTAAACAATAATAACGATGGAATTGCAAATAATCAAACGATATCGAATACTATTGATGAAAGTATGGAGCAAGTATTTTAGATTCTTTTAAAATATTGAAAATTTGTTCGTCGACTATTTTGATGTCTTTGTCGGTATCTATATGGTAAATATAAGATTCGTTAAAGGAACGAAATATTTTATCAACTTTTTTTAAATATGTTTCGTTTTCAAATCTGTCGGCGATTCCTCTTTTAGATATTATTCTGTTTAAGGCGATATCTATTGGAAGATGAAAAATAAAAACTATGTCGGGTTTGACGATAAAGTCTTTATGCATATTTATTATGTCGTTAATGTCTATTCCTTTAGCTCCTTGATAGGCTATCGAAGAATAAAAATATCTGTCTAAAACTATAAAATATCCGTCTTCTATCATGGGTTTTATCATATATTTTATATGTTCTTTTCTATCTTCTACAAATAAAGATAATTCTTCTTTGGCGTCCAAATTTTCCGACATCATGCTTTCTCTTAATTTCGCTCCATAATATAAACGCGTAGGCTCGAAAGTGTAAACGGTTTTTATATTCATAGAATTTAATTTACCTGTAAGATTTTGGGCGCATGTTGATTTTCCCGAACCGTCTATTCCCTCTATAACTATCAATTTGCCTTTCATTTTTATATTTCCCAAACTATCTTATTTTCAAAGTCGCTATTCCTATTATCGCCGCTATTATTCCAAGTATATAAAATCTAAATACGACTTGAGTTTCTTTCCATCCCGATTTTTCAAAATGATGATGTATTGGCGCCATTTTAAAAATTCTCTTTTTAAACATTTTATAATAAAACACTTGAAGAACTACGCTAAATGCTTCTGCCACATAAACCGCTCCGATAATAATTAAAAGCAATTCATGTTTTATAAATAATGCTATAATTCCCAAAACTCCGCCAAGAGATAAACTGCCGACATCTCCCATAAACACTTGAGCGGGATGAGCGTTAAACCATAAAAACCCTAATCCCGCTCCTATCAAAGCTCCCACAAATACCGTAACTTCTCCCGCATCCGATATGAAAGGTATTTTTAAATATGTGGCTACGAGAGAGTTTCCCGATACATAGGATAAAACCGCCAAAGCAACCGACATTATTATTAAAAGTCCTATCGCTAGTCCGTCCAAACCGTCAGTTAAATTTACGGCGTTGCTCATACTAACGACTACAAAAATCGCAAACGGTATATAAAGAATTTTTAAATCTATATAGAAAGTGTCAAAAAATGGCAAAAATAATGTGGAAGAAGGAACTTGAGCGACTTTTACGGTTTCAAACACTCCCGCGGATTTATTAAGTTCGAATGACATTAAAAAAGTAGATTTGTCGAAATAATATAAATATATTCCTATTATAGCTCCTACGAAAATTTGAAAAAATATTTTATATTTTCCCGATAATCCTTTTGAGTTTTTATATTTTATTTTTAAAAAATCATCCAAAAAACCAGCTATTGAAAGTATTATTAAAGAAACTGTTAAAAGTATTATTTTAACATTGTCCAATTTTCCCCATAATAAAACGCTTATCAATATGCTTCCCACTATAAATAAACCGCCCATTGTGGGAGTTCCCGTTTTTGCAAAATGGCTTTCTGGTCCGTCTTCTCTAACGATTTGCCCGAAATTTAATTTTTTTAATTTTTCTATTATATTGGGAGCAAACATAAAAACCAATATTAAAGCGGTTGCAACCGCTCCCGCCGTTCTGAAAGTAATATATCTAAATATATTAAATCCGAAGAAAATTTCTCTCAAAGGATAAAAAATTTGATAAAGCATATTGTAAAAAACCTTTTCAATTTCAAAATCTATTTCACAAAATTTATTTCAAATCAAAGATATTATTAAAAATATACGAATTAAAATAAAGCAAAATTATTTTATATATACTATTACATAATTATTTTTTGTCAATGAAAA
>CAZUEE010000109.1:0-7617 GCA_964619175.1 uncultured Brachyspira sp.
CCACGCTTTTTGCTAAATACATGCCTTTGCGTAAAGGTTCATAATGACGATTTATTTTTTAAATATAAAAACAAACAACTTGAATTTTTATATATATTATAATATCATAAATCATTATGGAAAATGAAATATTAAATGCAGAAAAAACAGATTTCAAAGAATTTAAAGTGTCTTTATCGAGTATAGATTATGAAGGACCTTTGTCAATACTATTCGATATGCTTAAAAGAAGCGAAAAAAATATATACGAAGTTTCGATTTTAGAAATTATAGACCAATTTATAGAATATTTAAAAAAACAAGCGGCTTTGAATCTCAATTATACGGGAGATTTTTTGCTTGTAGCGTCAGAATTTCATTTGTATAAATCAAAAATGTTGCTTCCGCATGATATTGACGAGGATACATTTACCGACAGATTAAAATTTGAAATAGTCGAACAGATGCTTGAGTTTCAAAGATATAAAATAGTTTCGGAAGAACTTGATAAATTGCAAGAAATGTCCGATTCGATTTTTGAAAGAAAAGATACGGAAAGAGTAAAGTTTTTTCAAAATAACGATTCGGACGATAACGAAATAGCTTGGAAAGATATAAAACTTTACGATTTGGTATATTCTTTTGCAAAGATTCAATTCGTCTCCGAAACGGATTTGGCTATTTTGTCGGGAATGTCTAATTTCCATATAGATAACGCTATAGATATGATAAGAATAAAACTTTTGGAAAATAAAATATTTCCGTTCGTTATGCTTTTTAAAGACGGAGTTACAAAAAGAGAATTGGTTACTTTCTTTTTGGCTATATTGGAAATGGTTAAAGAAAAAGAAATTCTCTTAAAACAAGAAACTAAATTTAAAGAAATTTATGTTTTTAAGAGAGAAGAAAATTCGGTAATTACAGAAAACAACGAATTAAATAACGATTAATAACGACTGATAAAAAACAAATAAAATATTACGGATATATAAAATGAATGAAACTATAAAAGGAGTATTGCATAAAAAAAATTTTTTCTTAAAAAAATATAATAATTTTAAAGTAAATTCCAAAGCATTAAATTTTTATGTTCCCGAAACTATAAACGGTTTTATCGATTTACTTAAATATTTGAACGACAATCAAAAAAGATATTTTATATTAGGAGGCGGAAGCAATATATTATTTGTGGATAAAATAATAGAAACTCCAATAATATACATGGGATTTTTTAGCAGAATAGAAAATCACTCTGACGGAATTTTGGGATATTCTGGCGCTAAAGTTATGGATTTGGTTAAATACGCCTATAAAAATTCTTTCGGCGGTTTGGAATTTTTATTCGGTTTGCCGGGAAGCATTGGAGGAGCGACATATATGAACGCGAGATGCTACGAGCATTCGATATCCGAGTTTATAGAAAGTGTCGGAATAATAGACGATTATATGGAATATACTCATATAGGAATAGAAAGTTGCGATTACGATTATAAAAAAAGCGTTTTTCAAAATAAAAAATATATTATCATAGATGTAAAATTTAAATTAAATAAAAAAGATAAAAAAAATAAAAAATTAATGAAATTTGAAATGAATAAATATTTTAAAGATAGAAAAGAAAAAAAGCAGTTTAAATATCCTTCTGCCGGAAGCGTATTTTTAAACGATTATAAAACGAATATGATAGCGGGAAAAGTTATCGATTCCATAAATATGCGGGGAGTTAAACTTGGCGGCGCTATGGTATCTCCGTATCATGCGAATTTTATCGTGAATTATAAAAACGCCACGGGGGTAGACATTTTTAATCTTATGAAAAAAGTTAAAGAAGAGGTTTATAATAAAAAAGGAATAATTTTAAAACCGGAAATAAAAATAATAAGCGATAATGAAAACTATAAATTATAAAAGTTATAATAAAAAACATCTAAAAAATATCGAAAACGCGATAGAAAAAGCTAAACTCCTTTACGATAATTGTATCTGTTGCGGACATTTATGCAAAGTAAATAGAAACGAAAATAAAATCGGCAGATGTAAAATTTTTGAAGACAATAATCATATAAAAGTCGCTTCTCACACGGCGCATTTTGGCGAAGAGCCTATGCTTGTCGGAAAAAACGGAAGCGGAACGATATTTTTTTCAAATTGCAATTTAAACTGCGTGTTCTGTCAAAATTATCAAATAAGTTTTTCGGGAATAGGCGAGATAATAGACATCGAAACTTTGGCTTTATATTTTTTGGAACTTGAAAAAATCGGCGTAAGCAATATAAATCTTGTAAGCGCAAGTCATGTAATTTATCCTATATTAAAAGCCTTAAAAATAGCGTTAAATAAAGGACTTGATTTGCCAATAGTTTATAATACGAACGGTTATGATACGGAAGAATTATTAGAATGTTTGGATGGCATAATTGACATATATTTGCCCGATTTAAAATATTTATTTGATGAAAAAGCTATAAGATATTCGAGAGCGGAAAATTATTTTAAAACGGCGATTAAAGCCATAGAGATAATGAAAAATCAAGTAGGAGATTTAATCGTAGATGAAAATAAAATTGCAAGAAGCGGAATAATAATAAGACATTTAATTTTGCCGAATAATCAATCGGATTCTTACGACATACTGATAGAATTGAAAGAGAGAGGATTTTTAAGCTCCACGATTTCGCTTATGTCTCAATATAGTCCGAAATTTAAAGCTAAAAATTTCGAGCCTTTAAATAGAAAATTATATTTTAAAGAATATAACGATTTGGTTGATTACGCTTTGGATTTGGGATTTGAAAATATTTTGTCGCAAGAAATGGAAAGTTCAAAAACTTATTTACCCGATTTTACTAAAGAAATTCCTTTTCACTTTTAATAAAAAAAATTTTATTAAAAATTTTTATTTAAAAATATAATTAAATAATATTGATAATTTTTACTTTCCGTAATAAACTGTTTATTATGATTTTTACGATATTTTATATTATAATAAACATTATATTTACGATACTAAATTTTATAGTGGTATTTGTTTTATATATTTTTGTCAGACCTTTCAACAAAAAAAAATCGATAATAATAAGTCACTCGATTTCTAAATTTTGGGCGAGAGGTTTAATGAAAACCGCTTTTATAACTTTTGATTTGGAAAATAAAGAAAATTATAACTCGAAAAAAGTATATTTGCTCACACCCAATCATCAAAGCGCGTTCGATATATTTTGTTGTTTTTGCATATTCAAAGGATTATACGCTTTCGTTTCAAAAGACACTTACGGTAAAGTTCCAATGGTGGGTTTGGGAATGAAATTGTCGAATTATATTTTCGTTAAAAGAGGAACGGTAGGAGCTGCAAAATCTATAGAAGATATAGAAGAGAGATTAAATAATAGAACGAGCGTTGTTCTATATCCAGAAGGCACAAGAAGTAAAACGGGAGAGATAAATATGCCTAAAAGAGGAATGTTGAGAATATCAGATAAATGTCCCGATGTTCCTATACTTCCCGTAGTAATATACGGAACAAAAGATATAATGAAAGCTAGGAGTTTTAAGATAAATCCTTTTAGAAAAATTAAAGTTAGATTTTTAAAACCTTTTTATTTAAAGGATATCGAAGGAGACGAAACGGCTAAATTGAAATATTGGCATGATATTATGACAAAAAATTATAACGAATTAAAAGATTAGAATAGAAAAAATTAAAAATAAGGACAATGGCTAATAAATGAATAATAATAAATCTATAGTTTTTGCGGCATCCGCTTATATTTTATGGGGACTTCTTCCTATATATTGGAAAACGGTTCAAAATTTTAATTCGGCTTTCGTTTTGGGAATGAGAGTAATAACGACTTTTATATTTACTTTGATAATAATAATTTACAAAAAGAATCATCTATTTAATCGAGGAAAAAAAGCCTTAATACAAACTATGGTAGCGGGAATACTTGTAGGGCTTAATTGGTATTTGTATATATACACGGTTAATTCGGGAAATATTTTGGAGGCTGGACTAGCGTATTATATATGTCCGATTTTAAGCATATTTATAGGAATTGTATTTTTTAGAGAAAAGAAAAAAACTTTGGAATATTTGGCTATAATTTTAATGTTTATCGGGATGATTTACCAGACTGTAAGTTTAGGAAAACCTCCGATTATGGCTTTTTCAATCGCTTTAACTTTTTCGCTATACGGAATATTGAAGAAATTTACCGTTTATTCTGGTTGGGAAAGTTTATTTATAGAGACTTTGGCGATAATTATTCCTTCTATAATCATAGCCAAAATTTATTTTCCAGAAAATCCTCAACCGATTTCAAAATGGATAGCTTTGATGTTTTCTGGTATAGCTACAGGAGTTCCTTTATATTTATACGCGAAAGCCGCAAAAGGACTTCAAATTTCTATGCTTGGATTTTTGCATTTTTTAGTTCCGTTTATGACGACTATTCTTGCAATATTTGTTTATAAAGAAGAGATTAATATTAACAAATTAATAACTTTGATTATTATAATATCGGCTTCGTTAATTTATATGATTTCGATATTAAAAAAATCATAATATAAAGTTCGATTTTAATATATTTAATTATTTTTTATTATCAATAAATAAATTATTCCGTTAATATTTATAGGTTTAATAGGTTTAAAATTAAAAGTAATTAAAATTAAATAAATCAAATATAAAGAAAAAAAAGAAAACAGAGAGAAAATCAATGGCTGTAAAAAAAACTAGTTCAACAAAATCAAAAAATAGCGAAAAAAAATTGTCGGATATGTTGCAATTAAAATTAAAAAAGTCTGAAGAAAAAATAATCGAATTGAACGAAAAATATAAAAAAATAATAGAAATTCAAAAACAAAAATTAGAAGCTAAATACAAAAAAGCGGAAGAAAAATATAAAAAGATTGTAAAAAAATTAGAAGATAATCTTAAAAAATCTGATATAGAAAATTCAAAAAGC
Organism: uncultured Brachyspira sp.; assembly: GCA_964619175.1. GTDB lineage: Bacteria > Spirochaetota > Brachyspiria > Brachyspirales > Brachyspiraceae > Brachyspira. Next base: position 4,947 of record CAZUEE010000109.1, read on the forward strand.
GTAAAATCAAACAAAGGCGAACTTGACAAACTACAAAAGAAGATAAAATTATTGGAAAGAAAAAACGCCAAATTGGAAGCGGAAAAGATAAAAGCCGAAGAAAAAATTTCAAAAACAGCAAAAGCCGCAAAAATTGAAAAAGATTCTATAAAAGAAATTAAAGAGTTAAGAAAAAAATTAAAAATCTCCGAAGAAGAGAGAAAAGAATTAACCTTAAAATTAAAAGAAGCTATAGAGGAATTAAAAAATAGTCAAAAAAATAAATTGTCGACAGGATTATCCAAAGAAGAAAAAGAAAAATTTAGAGAAAATTTAAAAACTCTAAAAAAGATAAAAAAAGAAAACATGATATTGGATAGAAAAAGAGAATTATTAAGAAAAGAAGCGGAAAAAGTAAAAGCGATTAGAAAAAATATCAAAGAATCCGCAAAAAATATTGCCTCGACAATTAGAAACAGTCAAGTCAATTATTACGGAAGCAAAGATAATACCGAAAGCAATTTGAATCCCGAATATCCTACTGACTTTTTAAATATAACGGACACGGAAGATGGACTCAAAAAATTAGCGACTATTCTATGCGCCGCTATGGACGATTATAGAGAGCAAAAAGAAACGGAAGAAAAAGAAAAAAAAGAAATGTCGGAAGGAGAGGAAAGATTAAATAAAGCCGCCGAACAGTTGGAAGCGATTGCTGAAAACGAAGACAATAATTTGAAAAGACCTTTTACTATAATCGATAAAATAGAAAATAGCAGAGTTGAAATTAACGAAGGTTATTCTCAAACGGCTGGAGGACAGACTATAGTCGCAAAACCGCAAGATGAAAACTCTCCGCAAATGCAAGCGCCGATACCGAATATAACGGTAAAAGTAGAAGCGCCAAAAGAATCTTCAAAATTGGCAAAACCAGAAACTCAATTGAAGCCGGCAAGCGAAACTCCGACTATGAGAATGAAACTTTTGGACGATACTGACGATTATGAAAAAAAATTGGTGATTACTTACGGATTCGACAATATGCCGGAAAATACTTATTATTCAAAATATAAAAAAATATTAAGAAACGCGGCGAGAATCAGTTTGCTTGGAAATTTACAAGAAGGACTCGAAATGTTTAAATTGATAAGAGCTCAAAACATTCCTGAAGAATATAAACAAATGATAGATAAAAATATTCAAGATATAACTTATTATTTAAGAGGATTGCATAGAGTTAGGATAGAATAAATTAAATAGAATAAAATTGTATGTCATAAATTTTTTATATTTTCTATTATAACTGCAAAATTCATTCCTAAAGAAGCCTTTATCAAAATTACCGTGTCTTTATTTATAAACTCTTTTATTTTTTTTATCGAATCTTCCGCATTTTTAAAATAATATTTCTTACAATTAACCGTATCGTAAATATATTTCGAATAATTGCCGCATGCTATAACGATATCTATATTATTTAAAGAATTGATTAAATCGCCAATCTCTCTATGATAAAATTCGCTTTTCGGTTCGGTTTCGAGCATATCGCCTATAACCGCAATTTTTGTATTTTCTTTTCTTTCGGATAAATAATTAATCATATTTTTTAAAGCCAACGGATTCGAATTATAACAGTCGTTTATTATTACGCAATCTTTTATATTCATTATTTGCATTCGGTTTTTAGGAGATTTATAATTTATTAAAATTTTAGAACATTCTTTTAAATCGACATTGTATATTTCGGCTATTTTAAGAGCGGACAATATATTATTTAAATTAAAATTTCCGATTAAATTATGTTTAAAAATAATTTTTTTATATTCAAAAGTATGGTCATCTTTTTTAATTATGTCTTCGATGTCGGTTTCCATTATATTTAAATTTTTCTTTTTAGCCTCTTCTATTAATGTATTGACTTGATTTGAATTCTTATTTATTACGACTATTGCATTTTGTTTCATGTGATTAAACAATTCGCTTTTTGCCAAAGCTATATTTTCCAAAGAACCTAAATTGGCTATATGAACCGCTTCTATATTGTTTATTAAAACCGTATTCGATTCTATCGCTTCCGATATTCTTAAAAGTTCGTTTTTATGATTCATTCCCGCTTCTATGACGGCGATTTGAAAACTATTATCCAAATTAAAAATAGTTTTAGGAACTCCTATCTCGTTATTTAAATTTTCTTCCGTTTTAAGAACTTTGTATTTTGTCGATAAAAATAACGAGATTAATTCTTTGACTGTGGTTTTTCCGCAGCTTCCCGTTATCGCTATAATGGGGATATCGAATCTTCGTCTATATTCTCTTGCAAGTTTTATAAAAAAAAGAATCGTATCGTTATGATAAAAAACTTTGGCGTCTTCGGGCATTTTTATATAGTCGCTTAAAATAAAATATTGGCATCCTTTATTATAACAATCCAAAGCGAAATTATTTCCGTTGAATTTTTCTCCCTTGATAGCCAAAAAAATTTTGCCTTCATTAAATTCTTCTCTACTGTCGGTTGAAATATATAATTCTTTATTTTCTTCTTTTTCTATTTCTTTAGGGTAATCGGCTTTTAATTCTTTTGCGACTTTTATTAAATCTTTTAGACAAGTTTTTCCCATAAATATTTTTCCGTTTAATTTTATATAAATATTTATAATAAAAAACAGAATTCTTGTCAAGGATATTCTATATT
>CAZUEE010000110.1:0-7498 GCA_964619175.1 uncultured Brachyspira sp.
TTTATTTCTTATAAATTTTATGTTTTTTAGCAATATCTATGGGCTACTACAGTTCCTTGAGTATCGCCGTTTATTTTTTAGACTAGTAAATCCGCGCCTCTTCGGACAATTATTCAATTAACGAACAGATAATCTCGTCACTGTAATTATTAAATTTTATCTTCAAATAACCGCCTTTTGCAAAAACATCTTGTGAGAAAACAAACTCTCCCGTAATTTTAGAGCTGCCATTATATTTAACTCTTTCTAAATTATAAACCGTGCCCGTTTCGTTTGCAACGGAGTAGAATTCGCCTTCGTCTTTTACGATATTTCCATTAGAAGATTTTTTTACTACGCTTATATAAGGTTTAAATTGAGAGTCAACTTTTACATCGGCATAATAATATATTGATTCTCCATTTTTTCTATAACTGCCAGATTTAAAAGACAAACCTTCGAATTGAATTAAACCTTGAGTAGAATCAATTTTTCTCTCAGTTAACGAACAGATAACCTCACCACTGTAATTATTAAATTTTATCTTCAAATAACCCTCTTCTACGAAAACGAATTCGGCAGTAATTGCGCCATCGTATTTATCGCCTTTTAAATTATAAATTGCCCCGGTTTCGTTTGCAGTAGAATAGAATTTGCCTTGGTCTTCTACTATATTTTCATCGAAATCTCTTGCTACTACGCTTATATAAGGTTTAAATTGAGAGTCAACTTTTACATCGGCATAATAATATACTAATTTTGAAGAGCCATCGGATTTTTTTCTATTATAAACGCCAGATTTGAAAGATAAACCTTTGAATTGAATTAAACCTTGAGTAGAATCAATCGATAATTTTTTATCTGGTTCTGGAATTTGTCCGATTTCTCCCGGCGCTTGCTCTATTGAAAAAAAGTCGCCCGTATTTGTGGGTTTCTTTTTACATGCCAAAACAATAAATACCATTATAGTAGCTATTGCCATTAACCATAAAATTTTTTTCGTTCCTCTTGTAATCATAAATTTCTCCTTAAATTTAAAATTATTTATAACAATAACGAAGATTTTTAATTTTCTCCGATAAGTTATCCAAACTAAAAACTATAATTTTTGCTCAACAAAATCATAGTATGCCGATTTGCAGAATTTTTTATTGAGCATATCAAATTATCATAACCGTTATTTTCTGCAATTAATCCGCATTATATAGTATAGTATTTTTATAAAATTTGTCAATAGTTTTTAATAAAAAAATTTTAATAAAAAACAATTATTTGACACACTATATACCTAACGGCAAGGCGAACTTTAGTCTCGGCGGTGCCTTGAGATGGCGAGTATTTTATCAAGCATTTTTTACAAAAAAAATATTCTTGATTTTTTATAAAAATCTTTATATAATAAATTGTTATGTTTACTTATTTTGTAATTAAAAGAATATTAAAAGGTATTATAATGTTTATAATACTTATGTTTATGTCTTCTGCGATATTCAATACCGTAAGCGAAAAAACTCTAAAAGCTCAAATAGAAGAAAATATTAACGCTGAGGTTAGATTTTTAAGCTCTATGCGGGCGGAAGATATTGATAATTTTATTAAAGAAAGAAGAAGCTATTATTACGATATATATTGGCTAAACAGAAGCAAGGGAGAAAGAATATTTTTAAGAGCGATTAATACCATAACTTTTCAATTTGGAAAATCTAGCATTATGATGGATTCAAACGGAGACAGAAGCGTCATAAAAATAATAGGGGAAGCTTTGCCTCGTTCTATAGTATTGTTCACAACGGCGTCAATTGTTCAAATAGCCGTAGGTTTGGCTGTAGGTTTAATAAAGGCGAGAAAAGCGGGAAAACATTTCGACAGAACCACGAGCATTTTTACTATGATAGTTTACGGCATGCCAACTTGGTGGCTTTCTATGATTCTTATAATGGCTTTCGTTTATAAATTAAATTTGTTTCCGTCAGGCGGCGTTCATTCAGTCCCGACTCCTACAGGGATAATGTATTTTTTGGATATGTTATGGCATATGTCTCTTCCTCTAATAACTTTGGTATCGATAGGTTTTTGGGGAATTTCGTTTGTGGTTAGAAATATAGTTTTAAATACTCTTCAAGAAGATTATATAATGGCGGCAAGAGCTAGAGGATTAACCGAAAAATCGATTTTATTCGGTCATACTTTAAGAAGCGCAGCTCCTCCTATAGTTACTATTACTTTGCTTGGACTTTTGGGTTCTATAGCTGGTTCTATAATATTCGAAGGCATATTTTCTTGGCCGGGACTTGGCAATTTATATTGGATTTCTGTTCAACAAAACGATATTCCCGTTCTGATGGGAAATTTGGCGATAACCACGGCATTATATCAATTGGGGCTAGTTATACTTGATATTTCTTACGGATTTTTAGACCCAAGAATTAAAGTCGGAGGAAAATTATAATGGAAAATAAAAAAATAAATCCAATTATAAATTTTTTTGACGAATTCAAAAAAGACAAAACGGGGGTAATAGGTTTGTCAATACTCGTTATCGCAATATTAACATCTTTACTCGAGCCTTTAATTTTAACTTATAAAGAAGCTCCGAAGAGATGGCGAGATATTAATTATTGGCAGGATAATCCGACTTCGGCTCCTCCCGTATGGCTTAATTTTTTCCAAAAAGAAAAAGCTTCCGTTACTAGTTATATAGAAGCGACAAGTTTTGAAACCAATTATATAGACGGCAGATTAAATTATAAAATTGTATTCGAATATAATTATGATTACGACAAATCTCCCGTTGATTTGATATTCCATTTAAATATTAGGGGAAATACGGGATTGATTTGGAAAGTTATAAGACCGGATAAAGAATCCATAACTCTTTACGATGGTTTATATAACGCTACGGGAAATTTAAGGATATCGGCGTTTAACGATTCTAAAAACAGAATTCTCAGATTTTATAGAGAATCGGTTTCGGCAATTTTTGCAAGACAATCCGAATCTTTAATTACCAATCCAATTGAAATATTATTTAATACAAAAAAAGACGATATGGCAAACGATTTTTTAGCCTTAAAAGGAATTTATAAATTTGAAATAACGGGAGAATTCTCGAGCGCAAACGAAGAAATAGATAATCCTTACATGGTTTTAGTAGGTTCGATGTCGGGATTGATGGGAACGGACAACATGAAAAGAGATATTTTTTCCGGACTTATATCCGGTTTGAAATGGGCTTTGTTTATAGGTATAGCTACAAGTTTTATTTCGGTAATAATAGGCGTTATGTATGGAATAATTTCCGCATATTTTGGAGGATTCGTTGATGGAGTTATGCAATTTATTTACCAAATATTTATAGGAATACCCGTTTTGCCCGTTATGATAGTAATGAGTGCGATATTTAAACCGAGTATATGGACAATGATAGCTATGATGATATTATTTTCTTGGACAGGTTCGGTTATGACGGTTCGTTCTATGGCTTTACAATTAAAAGAAGAAACATATATAGAAGCCGCAAGAACGATAGGAGCCGGGCATTTTAGAATAATATTCAATCATCTAACTCCTTTACTTTTGCCATTCTCTTTCGCCTCTATGGCTTTGGCTGTTCCTTCGGCTATAGTTTACGAATCTTCTCTATCGCTGCTCGGTTTCGGAGACGCCACGATAGTCACTTGGGGACAAATTTTACATGACGCAATGAAAGGATCAGCCGTTCTTTCGGGACTTTGGTGGTGGATAATACCACCTGGAATTTTAATAGCCGTTTTGGGAATGTCGTTTGCATTTTTAGGATTCGCTTTAGACAAAATCCTTCATCCAAAACTAAGAAATAGATAAAAATTCTATTTTAATTTATTTAAATAAAGAATTTATTATAAATTTATTTTTTTATAATATCCAATTCTTTTTTAATTTTAGAATAAACTTCTTCCGGAGTTCCAACGCTTTCTATTTTTATTATTTTTACTTTGTCTTTATAGAAATCCAATACAGGTTTGCTTTGACTTTCAAATACTTTTATTCTATTTTTTATAGTCTCTTCATTGTCGTCCGCCCTGCCTCTGTTTAATAATCTCTTTATAATAATCTCGTCCGAAGCGTAAATATCGATAATAGCGTCGATTTTATGATTTAATTTGTTCAAAATTTTATCCAATTCTTTAGCTTGTTCCATAGTTCTTGGAAAACCGTCAAGCATAAAACCGTTTTTACAATCGTCTTTTTGTATTCTTTCGTTAAGCATATCTATAACCAAACTGTCCGGCACTAATTCGCCTTTATCCATATAAGATTTTGCAGTTTTGCCGAGTTCCGTTCCGTCTTCAATATTCTTCCTCAACATATCTCCCGTTGCGATATGAGCGATAGAATATTCTTTTTCAATAAATGCGGATTGCGTTCCCTTTCCTACGCCCGGTGCTCCAATAAAAATGATATTAAACATATTATGCCTCCAAAAATATATAGTTAATAAATAGTATATTAAAAAATATCAGTTTGTCAAATATTAAAATATTAAAGTGTCAAAAAAAATATTAAAAATATTCTAAAATAAATTACCAACGATACGAATAAGTTAAATTAGCGCCGCCAAATCCCATATTAAAAGCCAATTTTTCAACGGTAAAATTATTTTCGTTTATCCAAAGCATATAATATATTCCCGTAGTTAAAGCGAAAGCGCTCGTTATTACCATACCCGATATATACATATTAAAAGCCGTATTATAATTTCTCAAATCAATCGGCGGTCTGTCAAAAGAATTGCCGTATTTTTCGTAATAATCAATCATAGTTTTATCCAATATCTCGTTTGCAAATATATAACTTCCGACTGTAAATATTCCCGATGCGATGGTAAGCCCTAAAAATATTTTTGTATTTCTTTCATAATTTTTAAATATTCTATCGACTAAAGTAGGCTCTTTAAATTGTTTCATAGTCGGTTTTAAAAATAAAGAATTCGTGCTTTCTACCGTAAAGAGTCCGTAATAATCCAAATAATTAGAATTTGTTATTTTTATTGAATAAGTTCCAAATCCAAAATCTCTATCTATATAGGGCGCCGGTTCTTCCTTTATACCGTTAATCATAACGGCGCTTTCTTCCTCGCCCGGAATTTCTATTTGAACTCTCGCTATATTCGTCATTTCGTTTAATCTAAAATTTAATTCTATATCTTCTCCCGATTTTTCAAAGGCAAGCATAGTGTCTATCGTTTCATACAAATCTTTTTTTATAGTAAATCTATGGCTGTTTGTCGTTAATGCTGGAATATATAAAGTGTTTCCGCTTACTCCCATTAAAATATTGTCTATATATATAAAAGAGTTTTCAGGTTCTACATTAATCGCCACCACTCCCGTTTTATCCAAATGACTTATTCTATTTGCAATATCCAAAGCGTATAATGGAATCTGTTCGTCTATTCCAGCTTCCGATAATTCGACTTTATAAGAATTCATTTTTCTTTCTTTGATATACGCGACATAAGTGTTTATTACTATATTCGGTCTTTCAAATTCAACCGTTCCAAAAATTGCTATATCGGAATCTCTCGTGAAAACATATTTTTTTATATCGTCTCCAAAATATTCGTAATAAGAGCTTCCCGTATCAATCTCTTGCAAAAAATCGTTGGTATTTCTTACTATTACATTGCTGCCGTTATATTCCACAATAAGTTCATCTTCGTTTAAGAAAAAATATTTGCTCTCGGGACCGACATATTTTACATTACTGCGAACTCCTCCCCAATTCGTATAATAAGTGTATTCGTAATTTGTAACGATATTCGAGACTATACTTTCGTTATTTTCGTTGGTTATTTCTATCGCCGTATAAGTTATATTTGTAAATTGAAACACTTTATAATCGTAGGCTCTTTCAAAATCTACGGGAATAAGATTCAAATTCGTTTCGGTTTGAAGTTTTAAAGTTTTATTATAATCCAATTGATTTGCAATAGCGTCAGCTACGGTAAAAGTCAAATAATTATAATTCGTATTAGCCCCCAAATTGCTATAAACATAAATATCTATTCTAACTCTATCGGCTACTGTATAATAAGGGCGAACTTCCTCGATATTAATCGGTCTTCCGCCAAAAGAATGCAAAAAACTATAAAATATAAATAAAAATACGATAACAAAATATTTAACTTGCATAATTATAATTCTATATTAAAAATCTTATTTTATCAATAGATAACATAATAAAATAAATTTACATTTTTAATTATTGACAATTTATTACCTTTCGTATATTCTATACAATTAAACCATTTAAATATTAATTTGGGAGAGTAATCAAGATGGAACTATCTAATAGAATTCAAAAACTAAAAACTCCGACTACGAGAAAATTAAATCCTTATGCCGAAGAAACGGAAAGAAAGGGAATAAAAATTTATCATCTTAATATAGGACAACCCGACATAGAAACGCCTAGAAGATTTTTTGAGGCAATAGGAGAATATAACGGCAAAACCCTAAGCTATGCGCATTCGCGAGGAATTAAACCGCTTATTCAAAAGATACAGGAATATTACGATAAAATGGGAATACACTACGAAGAAGATGAAATAGTCATAACTTACGGCGGAAGCGAAGCCGTGTTATTTAGTTTGATTGCTATTTTCGACGAAGGAGATGAAATATTGGTAGCAGAACCTTATTATGCAAATTATAATAGTTTCTGCGACTTACTAAATATAAAAAGAAACGCCGTTAGAACTTATGCAGAAAACGGTTTTCATCTTCCTAATAGAGATGAAATAGAAAAATATATTACTCCTAAAACCAAAGCTTATATGTTTTCAAATCCAAGCAATCCTACGGGAGTCGTGTCTAGTAAAAAAGAATTGGACGATATAGCTTATTTGTCGAAAAAACACAATATGTTTATCATAAGCGACGAAGTTTATAGAGAATTCGTATATGGAGATAGAAAAGCGATTAGTTTTGGAACTTATAAAGATTTAGCCGAAAATGTAATTATAATCGATTCGATATCGAAAAGATTTTCAGCCTGCGGAGCGAGGATAGGATGCATATTAAGTAAAAATAAAGATTTCATGAACGCAGTATTTAGAGAATGTCAAATGAGATTATCCGCCCCAACTCTCGAAATGATTGGAGCTGCCGCATTATACGATTTGCCTGCGAATTATTTTGAAACGGCAAGAAAAGAATACGATAATAGAAGAAAAATATTATTCGAAGAACTTAAAAAAATGGATGACGTGATAGTTAAAGAACCAGAAGGCGCTTTTTATGTTTTGGCGAAACTTCCCGTGAAAAATGCCGAAGATTTTATAATATGGCTTATTAGAGATTTCAATATAGATGGCGAAACGATTATGTTTGCTCCGGGAGAAGGTTTTTACGCTACAGACGGACTTGGAATAGACGAAGCGAGAATATGCTATTCTTTAGATTCTGAAGATTTAAAAAAAGCTATGTATATACTTAAAGAAGGTTTGATTAAATATAGGAAAGAAGTGGAAAGATAA
>CAZUEE010000111.1:0-7447 GCA_964619175.1 uncultured Brachyspira sp.
TAAAACTTTATTAAAATTATCTATCGTTTCTTTTTCCAATTCGTTGGATAATATTGTATTTTTAAATAAAGCCGACTGACATCCGCTCTTTTTTTCAATCATTGATTTATAAATATATTTCCTATCTTTTTGACTAAATAAATCTTCTATTTCCTTAAATGATTCGTCCGCCTCTCTTAATTGCATTATAGTTAATTTATTTCTAACTTCTTCGGCTTTGGATAATTCTTTAAATTCATCAGCTCTAATATCGCTGTCTATCAACATAACGGCATCTCTAATTTTTGTTAATTGAAGGAGTTTATTTTTCATTTCATTATCATTACTACCTAATCCTCCGATAGGCAAAAATACTAAATTTAGTTTCTCGTTTTCTTTTTTATCTTTGTTATACAATAATTTAAATGCGGTTAAATAGTTATAGTCCGTAATTCCCTCGACGAATATAACTTTATTATTCGGGTTGGTTATTATATCTCTATGCAATATTCCAAAACTATTTATTATTTCGTCTAATGCATCTACTTCGCTTCCTCCTAAAGCTGAAAAATCATTCTGTATCTCCACGCCAAAACCGTTGCTTTTTTGCTTTATTATTCTTAATTCTTCCAAAAAGTCTATATTTATAAAAGACGGGTTATGAGTCGTGCATATAAAAGTTATTCCTGTTTTTCTGGAAAATTCTTTAATAAATTCTCTTAAATCTCTTCTGCCCGGAATCGACAAATGAATCTCTGGCTCATCCATCAAAACTATATCTCCCGCTTTTAATTCGTTTGAATATAGAAAATTAAAAAAGAAATTGAAAAACCATTTGAAACCTATCGATTGATTGTCAAGTTTTATAGTGTTTTTATTTTTTTGTAAAAACAACTGTATTAAATTATGTTCCAATCTTATTTCAAATTTATATTCCTGATTTTTAGCACTCGTTTTAGCGATATTAAAATATAGTTCGTTAAATTTTTTGGAAACTATTTTATCCAATTCTTTATTTATCTCATTTTCATAATCTCTTCTTTTATTCATGTAGTTATCGGAGGATATTTTATCAATATAGTCTTCTTTTTTTATCGATTTAAATAAAGATTTAAAAAAATTAGATTCGTGAAAATTACTCGTAATTACTACTAAATCTTCATTTTTAATATTTTCTTCTTTATAAAAAATAGCTTTGGGAATAAAATCGATACCGTAGTCTTTTTCTATAACTGTTGCCATATCCGATAAAGAAGTTAATTCAAAATCTATAAATTTTAATTCCGGTAATTTTGTCGAATAATTTAATCTATTATAATTGTTTGTAAAATTCGTTAATAAACTTCTTAAATCGTTATGTAATTCTTTTAATTTGTAAAAAGCCTCTTTATTTTCAATAATATTTTCTTTGTATATATCTTCTAACTCAATTTTTAATTTATTTAATTCGTTTTTATATTTGGAGAAACTATTAGTATTCATTTGATTGGCATAAACATTTAATTTATCTTCAAATTCCTGTTTAATCTTACTGCTATCTAATGTAAATACATTAGTAGAAACTAATGCCAAATTTCTATTTTTATCAAAATAAGATTTATATTCTAGTTCCTTTACATCTTTATTGTTGGAATTTAATAATTTATTCCAATCAAAATTCAATCTTTTCAATTTATTATCTTTATTTTTATTATTATGAGAATTGACGAGGTGATTATTAATAATCGTTTCCATTTTGTTATACATTCTTTTTAATTCTACAGAATGATTATTTATATTCTTTTCGTCTTTTATTATTTCATTATATCTATTTCTTATATGCTTTAATCCATTACTTACATTTTCATAATCTTTAGCATATTCCGAATATGATTGTAATTTTTCTTCAAATTCAGTTTTTAGTTTATCTAAATTTATATTGTCGGTAGAAATATATTCTTTACTTTTAATATCATAAACCATTTTTATTTCAGGCATACAATCTTCATATATGCTAAATTCTGGAATATCTTCTATACAAATTTCAGACGATGAATTAACAAGATTACAAATTTTACATAAGGCGTCCAAAACATTCGATTTGCCGACATTATTCTCGCCAATTAAAATTATAAGTTCGCCGATTTTATCTTTATACAAACTATTGTTTAGATAAAGCGTTTGATATTCGTCTTCTCCTTTGGTTATCCCTATGTTTTTGAAATTTTTAATTTTTAGAAATCTTCGACTCATTTTGAGCCTCCTTTTTTATTTTTATTTGAAAATTAATGTTTTTTATCATAATTTTAAGTAAATTATTGTATATTTCGTTAATAAATATATTCCGATTTTGCAATGGCAAAAGAAACCGCTTAAAATGAACGGCTGTATATATAAAAATATTAATGTAATGTAATGTAATGTAATGTTGCGAACGGTCGCGCTTTTTGATTCATAATTGTATTATAGCCTATATTTAATAATTTGTCAATCATTTTTTATAATCCAATTTATTTTTGTTTTAATTTTATTTTAAATCCTTGAGTTTTATACAAAGCTTCCAAAGGTTTAATAAATTCCTTTTCTTCGGCGGATAATTTTTTATCCGACAATTTTTTGCATTCCATTAAATAATCCAATATAGGGTCGAAAAAATTATCTTCCGTAAGAAGATATATAAAATTCTCTTTTGATTTATTTTCTCTTTTTAGCAGATTTTTTATTTTTATTTTTTTATCTTCGTTTTTGCCGACATTTTTTGCCTCGAGTAAAACTATATTATTGAGTATAAAATTTATAACATTATTTTTGCCAATCGTGGAATAATTTTTTTCTATATAATCGAATAAAGTTAATATTTTGGGGTTTATCGCTTCTTTATGTCCTTGTTCGTAAAGTTCTATATATTTATACATAGTCGGGCGCGACACTTCCAAATATTCGGACAAATCGATTAATCTCAAACCTAAATCTCTTATTTTGTCTCTTAAAAATTTCGTTTCCATAAATAATTTAATCCATAATATAATTTTCTTTAATCTTATATTATAAATTATAATTTATTTTACAAAATATGTCAAGTCTTTTTTAACATAAAACATAAAAATTTTTATTACATTTTATGTAAAACGCTTTGTTATAATACATTTGATACATTTTTATTTAAATTTAGATAAAATTAAAATTCTTTTACTTTTGAGCGTCAAATAAAGAACAAATAATTATTTATTCAAAACCTTGTATAAAAATTCTTTAGTTCTGCTATGTTTAGGATTATTGAAAAATTCTTCTGGTTTTTCATCTTCGAGTATTTTTCCGTCGTTCATAAATAATATTCTTGTGGCGACATTTTTTGCAAATCCCATTTCATGAGTTACTATAAGCATAGTCATTCCCTCTTTTGCAAGCTCTATCATAACATCCAAAACTTCCTTTATCATCTCTGGGTCTAAAGCGGAAGTAGGCTCGTCGAAAAGCATAACTTCAGGTTCCATTGCCAAAGCCCGAGCTATCGCTATTCTCTGTTTTTGTCCGCCAGAAAGTTGATTCGGATAAGAATATTTTTTGTCGATTAACCCGACTTTATTTAAAAGATTATCAGCCTTTTTTTCGGCTAACTCCAAAGAATAATTTTTAATTTTTATCGGCGCTAATGTTATATTTTTTATCACATTTTTATGAGGAAATAAATTGAAATGCTGAAAAACCATTCCTACTTTTTCCCTTATTTTGTTTATATCGGTTTCTTTGCTTAAAATATTCTCTCCGTCAATAAATATTTTTCCGTCTGTGGGTTCTTCGAGTCTGTTTATGCATCTTAAAAAAGTGGATTTTCCGCTTCCGGATGGTCCTATAATCGCTATAATCTCGCCTCTTTCCACATTAATATCGATTCCGTTTAATACTTCGAGTTTGCCGAATCTTTTATACAAATTTTCTATCCTAATCACTCTAATCCCCTTCTTTTAATTTCTTCTCAATATTTCTCATAAATATTGCAAATACCGAAGTTAATATTAAATATATTATTCCTACAGCGATTAAAGGCTCTACTCCTCTGTAAGTTTGACTCGTTATGATATTAGCCGAACGAAGCAAATCTATTCCGCCGATAAATCCAACAATGGAAGTTTCTTTAAGCAAAGTTATAAACTCGCTTACCAAAGCTGGAAGTATTTTTTTTATTGCTTGAGGAATTATAATCTCTTTCATAGAAAGTCCATAGTTCATGCCCAAAGCCCGCGCAGCTTCCATCTGTCCTTTATCAAGTCCTTCGATTCCCGCTCTTATAATCTCCGCCACATAAGCCGCCGAATTTATACCGAAAGCTATTCCCGAAATGAGCAATACCGGAGTATTTCTTAAAGAACCTACAAAAATAACATTCGCCCATATCATAAGTTGAACGACTGCGGGAGTTCCTCTTATCAAATTAACATATCCGAAAGCCAATTTTGATATAGGATTAAAAGTTTCGTATCCTTTTTTATTTTTTAAAGGATAGAAACGCGAAAGTTCCATAAGGGCTATAAATATTCCCAATACGATTCCTACTAGCGCAGCGAATGCGGTAGTTCCAACGGAAAATAGAAGCCCCTTAATCATATACATATATCTACCGTTGGTAAAAAATATATCTTTAAGAAGCCCTAAATATTCCATTGTAGTTTTCCATTTTATAATTATAAGATTTTAATAAAAAAAATAAAAGCTTAAATAAAATAAAAAATATATTCTCTCTATTTAAAATATTTGTTTAATAAAGTCTCGTAAGTTCCGTTTTCTTTAAGAGTAGTCAAAGCCTTATTAATATCTTCCAAAAGTTGAGTATCTTCTTTTCTTACAGCTATCGCATACTCTTCGCTCTCTGAAGCTGTTTCTACCAATTTTAATTCTGGATTTTGAGCCGAATAATTTTTAGCAGGTTCGTAATCCAAAACCACAGCTTGAACTTTTTTCGCCTTTAATCCCATAATCGCTTCTGATGTGGCATTATATCTTTGAACTCTAACATTTTCAATTTCCGACACTATTATATCTCCCGTATATCCCAAAATTACTCCGACTTCTTTTCCTACCAAGTCGTCAAAAGTTTTTATATTATTTTCATCGTTATAAACTACCATAGCCTGCTGAGATTTATAATAAGGTTCGGAAAAATTAACATTCTTTTTTCTCTCTTCCGTAGCCGTCATTCCCGCGATTATCAAATCAATTTTTTTAGTTTGTAAAGCGGGAAGCAAACCGTCAAAAGCCATATCCTCGATTTCAATTTCTCTGTTTATTAGTTTAGATATTTCGTTTACAAGTTCTATATCGAAACCTACTATATTTCCGCTCTCTCTATATTCGAAAGGCTCAAACTCTGCATTTGTTCCGACATATAATTTTTCGCTTTTGTCTTCACAACTCATAATTGTGATAATTGTAATAACAACTATCGCAAAAACCATAATTACTTTTAGAATATTATTTTTGAACATAATATACTCCTTAAACATTATTTATAAAATTATTATTGATAGTATTTTATATAATTTTTTAGAAAAAATCAAGTTAAGAAAATCAATTATTTATAAAAAATTCTTAAAAATATTTTATTAATTTATTCTTCTATTAGATTATCGGTAATTTCCAAATTTGTAGCTACCGCAGAAACATCATCATGGTCTTCGAATAAAGAAATAATTTTCATTACTTTTTTAGCTTCGTTTTCAGCTATAGTCATATTATTATCTGCTACTCTCACTATTTCGGCGCTTTCGGGTTCGATTCCTTTTTCTTTTAACGCATCCACTATTGAAGATAGAGATTCCATAGGTCCCGTTATGGTAAATACTTCACCGTCTTGTTCTATATCTTCCGCTCCCGCATCCAAAACTATATCCATTAAACTCTCTTCCGTATTTCCAGCAGAAGGAATTATAACGATTGCCTTTTTCTTAAACTGCCAAGAAACGCTTCCATTTTCTGCCAAATTACCGCCGTTTTTACTGAATATAGACCTTATTTCCGCCGCTGTTCTATTTTTATTATCGGTTGCAACATCCACTATGATTGCAACTCCGCCGGGCGCATAACCTTCATAGGATATTTCTTCTATTGTAGCTCCATCTCCGCCTCCAGCTCCTCTCTTTATCGCTCTATCAATATTGTCGTTCGGCATATTAGTTCCTTTAGCCTTAACTATAACCATTCTTAATCTTGCATTTTGAGCTGGGTCGGGGCTTCCACCCTCTTTTACGGCAATGGTTATTTCTTTTGCTATTTTAGACCAAATTTTTCCTTTTTTTGAATCGTTTGCGGCTTTTTTATGTTTAATACTTGCCCACTTGGAGTGTCCAGACATATTGCACCTCTATTTTAAAATTTTTATTACTTTTTAATTATTATAAGTTTTATAAATTATATAATAAAAATTAATTGCTGTCAAATATTTTAAAATTTTTTAATGAAAAATACTTGACAAATAATAAAAAAATTGCTATTTTATATATAGTTATATATATTTTAAGGAGTTAGTTTATGAAGAGAAAAAAAATTTTATGTTTAATGGCAATCGCTATTATAACGGTATTTATCGCCCTCGCATGTAACGATAAACCTACGAATGCAAGCAATTTTTCTACAATGGAGTTTATAGAAAGAGCGCCGGGGGCAAGTGGAGAAACGCCACAACCTGAATTCTCTCTTCAAGATGGCGAAAGAAAATTAAATATTAATATGGCTCAAGGTTTATCTCAATTTAGAAATAAATCTTTCAAATCTGGCGGCTATATAAGAAATAAAGACCATTCAAAATTATTCCATTATTATGCAGATGTAAGAGTAGACTCTCAAGGGAAACCGTATATAAGCGTAATAAGAAAATATGTTTACGAAGATGTTTTAGAAGACCAAGGCAAATTATATACTATTTCAAATGAAACGGGAACGAATTATAATTTAGAAGTCGTTATATATAAAGTCAATAGTAGCACTAAAACTACGGCAAAAGCAACTTTTACGGAAGATGGACGATTGATAATAAAATTTAGTAATTATAGAGATGAAATTATATGTTCATTAATTGAAGACCCGCCTGAAGAAATATATAGAAGTAGCGAACTTGCGGGAGATTGGAATGATGAAAGTGCCGATAATTGGAAGCAATTTAAGATTGATTATTATGGAAATATAGAGCTTTTCAGCGGCGGTATTCCGGGTAGGCATATTTCTTATACGGGAAAAATAGACGGTATTTTTAAATATCCTTATAAGGCAGAAATAACTTGCGTAGATAATGATGGAAAGAAACATAATGCAACGATTACATTTAAAAACGAAACGAACGCCGAAGCTTCTTTCGAAGCCTATGTCGATTTATCTTTCCGTCCTACTTGGTGGGGATGGGAAGAAATTTATCGTTCTTTCACAAGGGATAACTTACAAGAATAAAATTGTAAAATAAAATTATAAAAAGGCATCGTATTTAATGCGGTGTCTTTTT
>CAZUEE010000112.1:0-7263 GCA_964619175.1 uncultured Brachyspira sp.
ATTATTTTTTATTTAATTATATGCTCGTATAACCCATATCCGAAATATATTTAAAAATTTCTTTGGTTAATTTATCGCCGAGTATTATTTGATACTGCCCAGAATCGAAAAATATTCCTTTAACATATTCCAATTTTTCAATTTCCGAAATATCGACTTTATCTTTATCTTTTACAATTAATCTTAATCTCGTAGCGCAATGAGAAACCGAAGATATATTTTCTTTTCCCATAAATTCTATTATTTTTTTAGATAATTCTTTTAATTCCATAATTTATACTCCATAAAATATTTTCAATAAAATATATTTATTTTTATAATCTTTTTATTTTATAACTTTTTTATAAGTGGATAATTCATAGCCTTTCTTGAAGATATATAAGCCGAAGAAACTTTTTTCATAAGCTCTCTAACTCTCGCTATATAACCCGCTCTTTCCGTTACGCTAATTGCGTTTCTAGCGTCAAGCATATTAAACACATGCGAACTTTTCATAACCATATCGTAAGCGGGTAAAACACAACCGCTTTCAAGACATTTATCGCATTCTTCTTCATATTCTTTGAAATGCCTAAAATACATGTCGATATCGGCAACTTCAAAATTATATTTGGAAAATTCTTTCTCGCTTTGCAAATGAACATCACCGTATTTTATTCCATGCCCCCATTCCAAATCGTAAACATTGTCCACATTTTGCAAATACATGCATATTCTTTCAAGCCCGTAGGTAATTTCACCCGTTATAGGTTTTAAATTTATTCCGCCAACCGCCTGAAAATAAGTAAATTGAGTTATTTCCATTCCATCAAGCCAAACTTCCCAACCTAATCCCCAAGCTCCGAGAGTGGGAGATTCCCAATCGTCATGCACGAAGCGAATATCATGGTCTTTAAAACTTATTCCCAAAGCTTCCAAACTTTCAATATATAAATCTTGAATATTATCAGGCGAAGGTTTCATTATAACCTGATACTGATAATAATGTTGAAGTCTGTTAGGATTTTCTCCGTATCTTCCATCTGTCGGTCTTCTCGAAGGCTCGACATAAGCCACATTAAAAGGCTCTGGTCCCAAAGCTCTTAAAGCGGTGGCTGGGTTAAAAGTTCCCGCTCCGACTTCCAAATCGTATCCTTGCTGTATTATGCAATTATTGTCGCTCCAAAATTTATTCAAAGCCATTATTAAATCTGTGAATGTCATAATTCCTCCATTAATTTTTTAATTTATTTCAAAATTTTATTTTTTATTTTAATCCGATACAATAGAAAGTTCCCTCTTTTCTCTTGCATGTTTATCTGCAAAATAATTTATAAGTAATATCAATTCCGTTTCATTTATTATTTTATATTTATGCAAATTACATAAAAAGTCGGTCGTTTCAACGGCTCTTTTATATTCTCTTTCGCTTATACTAATTTCTATTATATCCGTCTGTTTCTTTTAGCCTTTTGTTAATCTCTTTTAATTCTTCTAATATTTCTTTTTGATTATTATTAATTTCGTTTAATAATTTGATTCCCTCTTCCAACATAGCCCGTTTTTGCGGATTATTAAACATATCGTTTATGTCCTCTGACAATTTGAATAAGCCCATTTTCAACACCTATTAAATTAAATTATAGTTTTTTTATTATATGTTTTTTATATTATAATGTCAATATTTAATAAAATACTTACAAGTTAAATATAATTTTTAAAGTATGATTTTTAGATATATTATCTTCCTTTGCTGAAAAACGAAGTAATCATAAAAAACGCCCCTATTATTGCAAGAACTATATTAGGAAACCACATAGCAAAAAACGCCGGGACGGTTCTGTTTCCCGCTATTATTTCGGCGGCGGTTATAAGCAAATAATAAATTACGACTACGATAACGGATATTCCAAAACCGAAACCTCTTCCGCTTCTCTTTCCAACTATTCCCAAAGGAGCGCCTATGAATACCATAAATAAACATGCGGCGGGAATCGATATAAATTTATGAAATTCTACATAATAAAAATAAGGAACGGATGATTCCATATTGTCTTTTATCAATTGCGTAAGTTCCGCAGAATTTGTACTTACATATTCGTTTGAAAAAGATTCGAGACTTTTAGCTGAACTATCCGAAATATTCGAATACGAGTTAATTACCATTAATCCTATTTGAGCCGACATAGAATTGCTTGCCTGAGCTTTCGTATTTTCTATTTTTTCATGAATTTTCCAAGCGGGTAATTCTCTCAAACCTCTTTCATGCGACGATAAAGTGCTTACTCTTCTTACTATATTAATATCCATAGAATCGAATACGCTAAAATCGTTGCTCACTATTCCAAAATACGGCATCTCCTGAACTATACCGTCCGAAAGAGTCAAAGTTATTACTCTCGAATTCGCTTCGTTATTATGCCATACTCCCGATTTTGCTGTTATGACTCTTTTAGAATCGGAAGTTCCGTCAAATATTACGACATTAGACATTCCCGAATTGTCGGAAAACTCCGCTCCAATCGAAAGTCCCATATCGGATATATAAGTAAAGTCCAATTTTCCGACTGCAATCGAAGGACGCATATTAATCATATACGATATTAAGGCTCTGTATCTATAATTCGATTCGCTCATTACCACATTATTAAAAAATAAAGCGAATAAAAATGTTATAATGCCGAGTATTATTATCGGTATATATATTCTCATATGCGAAAAACCCAAAGCCCGCATAACTATTATTTCGTTGTCGGAAGATAATCTCCCGTATCCCATTATGCTCGCCATTAATATTGACATTGGAATCGTTATGGCGACATTGAAAGGCAGCATATAAACGAAAACTTCAAAAGATGTTTTTATCGGCGCTCCGTTATTGATTATAAGTTTAAATAATTCGGGCAAAAGTTGTATTACGAATATAAATGTAAAAAATAAAACTCCGGCTATGAAAGGACCTATAGCTTCTATAATAATATATTTTCTTATCTTTTTCATTTCTCTTTATTTGTCCCTGATGCATCCTTATAAAAAATTACAAAAAAATTATAAAATGTTAATAAATGCTCCAAATATTAATATTCCCAAAGATATATAACCTAAACAATCGAATATCATTGGAGAAATCAAAATAATAAACGCTTTAAAAGAATTATCTATATTAAAAGAAACTTTAATATTTCTATATAATAAAATTATATAATATATTTGCAATATAATAAACGATAAAAATTGAATAAAATAAAGCCCCGAAGATTTTGAAAATATTAAGGTTATCGGAAGCATAAATATAAATATTCCGTATATTCCAAAACAGTTGCTTACGAATATTTTTAAATTATTTCTATCGCTATTTTTGGAATTACTTTTAGAAAATATAAAAACGGTAAAATTAATAACTGCTATTTTTACTATATTCGACACGGCTATATAAGAAGCTATTCCGAAAGTAAAAATCAAAAGATTTAATATATTGCTTTTTCCTCCAATCGAATATAAGGCGGATATCGACATAGCTAAAGCGGTTATTAAATATACGATTAAAGAATATTCAAAATTAATATTTTTTTTTATCGCTTCTTTAGGAGATAATAAATAATAATATAACGATTCGCAGATTTTCATTAATTTTCTCCCGCATAATTATAATTTGGAATATAAATATACATAGGAACGCCAATATATTTTGAGCTCATTATCTCTTCATAATAAGGAATAATGGATTTGGGTTTAATCCTTGCAAAAACATTCGACAATAATAGATTTATTAAACTTTCTTTTTCTTCCGGTTTTTTGATTATATAAGGTTCTTCGTCTTCTATTCCTCCCATTTTTGCAGCGTCTTTTACGGCATCTTTCAAAGTTCCTATAGAATCTATCAATCCAATTTCCAAAGCTCCTTTTCCGCTAAAAACCCTTCCGTCAAATATTTCGTCTCTGTTTCCTTTTATTTTCTCTCCTCTCGATTCTTCGACTACATTAATAAACTGTTCCACAAACTCTTTAGTCATATCCTGCCAATAAATTAATTCGTCTTCTCTCGGTTCTCTAAAAGGCGAAAGCGAATCTTTATTTCTTCCGCTTTTTATAGTAAACATTTTAACTCCGTATTTTTCCATTAAACCCGAAAGATTCATAAATTGAGATATCACTCCGATGCTTCCCGTGAGAGTGGATTCGTTTGCATATATTTTGTCGGCTATCATCGAAATATAATATCCTCCGCTTGCAGCCATACTTCTAAAAGAGGCTATTATCGGTTTTGGATATTTTTCTTTTAAATCTTTCAAATATTTTAAAGCCTCTTCGCAGGAAGTTAAAGCTCCGCCCGGACTGTCGACTTGCAAAACTATTGCTTTAACATTGTCGTCTTGCATATAATATTCAAAATCGCTTACCAACTCTTCGGTTACCGATTTTATATCCAGACCTAAGTTCGACCTTCTTTTTTCATGCGAAATAATGCCCGTTAAATCTATAACGGCTACTCCTTCTCTTAAGGAAGTTGGCGCAGATTTCGTTATATTGCTCCCTATTTTTATTGCGGAAATATTATTTTTTTCTCTAGAAAATATCGCCGTTATTCCAATCAATATGGATATCAATATTAATAACGAAAATATTACAAATTTTTTATCTTTTTTAACTTTTTTTTCTTCCTTTGTGGATAAGAAATTTGAGATATTCTGTTCCAAATTATCTTCTTCTTTGCCGTTTTCTTTTTCCTCTTCGAATGACATATAATTTTTTCCTCCGTATCGTTTTCATAATTATATTCGCCGTTTTTTATATCGTTAATCTCTTCGTCATAATCAACAATTTCGTTTTCTTTTAAGTTATTTAAATTATTCAAATTGTCAAAATTATTTTCTTGCGCGTTTTCCATATAAAGCGAAACAAATATAACGGGTTCTCTTCCTATTATTTGCATATATTTTCTTCTTAAAGCTTCTTTCACTTCGTATTTTATAGTGGAAGGAGTTTTTTTATTTTTTGAAAGTAATTTTTTCACCGATTCCATAGCGGCGTTTATTCCTTCTTTTCTTAATTCTTCGCTCTTCGTAAGTAAATCTTCTTTGTCGCCTCCTTTATAAATAAAACCTTTACTTTCCGTATCTATTTTTACATCGTAATCGCCAAATTGATTTTTAAAAAGAACCACATTTGCAACGACTACTCCGTTTAACGACAATTGCTCTCTAACATGAAAAATGCTCTCTTCCAAATCTCCCACGCCCTTACCGTCTACATATATATTTCTGATTTCTATCGGCTCTGCCAATTTTGCTTCCAAATTTTCGTCTATTTCCAACACATCGCCGTTATAAAGTAAAAATCCTTTGCTGTCCAATCCGTTTAAATTTTCCACAAGTTTTATATGCGTTATCAAATGTCTTTTTTCTCCATGAATTGGAATAAAATATTTAGGCTTAACTAGTCTATACATCAATTTTAAATCTTCGCTTGAGGCATGCCCCGATACATGCAATAATTCTTTATCTTCTCCCACCATTTTTGCGCCCAAATCGAAAAGATTATTTACGATTCTTGTAACCGACATTTCGTTTCCAGGAATAATGCTTGAAGAAAATATTACCATATCTCCATCTTCTACTTTGATATGTTTATGCGAACCGAAAGCTATTAGAGATAGCGAAGAATAAGGCTCTCCTTGAGTTCCCGTGGTTATGCAAACTATTTTTTCTCTCGGATATCCGTTTATTTTATCTATCGGTATGACTATATCGTAAAGATTCAAATATCCCAACTCTTCCGCTATTTTCGTATATTTCAATAAACTTCTTCCAGAAAATGTAACATATTTATTATTTACTTTCGCAGCCGTAACCAAATCCTGTATTCTCTCTATACTGCTTGCAAAAACGGCGACTACTATCATACCGTCTTTATATGAAAAGAGAGGAATTATAGAATTTTGAACGGCGCTTTCGCTTACAGAAAAAGATTCTCTTTGACAATTTGTGGAATCCGCCAAAAGCAAAAGAACTCCGTTTTCTCCATATTCTGCAAATTTATAAAGGTCTATAAATTTATCGGTTGTAGGATTAAGGTCGATTTTAAAATCTCCCGTATGTATTATTACCCCCAAAGGAGTTTTTATAGCAATTCCTACGCCATCGGGAATGCTATGATTTACTCTGATAAATTCTATATCGAAATTCATTCCCAATTTTATTTTATCTCTCGGTTTTAATTCGTATATTTCTGCGTCTTTATACTCGTTTTTATATTCATTTAATTTTGCCCTTAAAAAAGCAGCCGTTAATTTTGTTCCGTAAATTTTTACATTTGGAAAACTTCTTAAAAAATGAGGAATAGCCCCTATATGGTCTTCATGCCCATGCGTTAATATTAATCCTATTATATTTTTGCCTTCCAGATATGAAGTATCGGGAATAACATAATCCACTCCAAGCATGTGATATTTTGGAAACATAAAACCGCAGTCTATTATGATTAATTCGTTTCCATATTCTATGACTGTCATATTCATACCTATTTCTTGGACGCCTCCAAGCGGTATGATTCTTAATTTATCATTGTTATCGTTCATTACATTAATCGATGTTCTATTATATGGTTTTTTTATTGTATTTTTTAGTATTTTTTATATATTATATTTTAACCATAAAAAGAGTTTAAGTCAAGGCATTATTATAAATTATACTTGACATTTTATAATAAAATGTTATAATTATTTCGATTTCAATTTAGAATCAAATTGAAACGGGTAGGTGGCCGAGCAGTCAATGGCAGCAGACTGTAAATCTGCCGACAGTAGTCTACGGGGGTGCGAATCCCTCCCTGCCCACATTTTAAGGTTTAAAATTTAAGGAGATATTTTGGCTATAGAATTTAACACCGGATATTTATCTATAGTTGTAGAATCCAATCTCTCTTTGCCCGAAGAAATAAAAAAATTTACCGAAGATTGCGAAGAAGCATGTTCAGTTTTAATGCCCGCGGTAGTTTTGAATATGCGAAATGTTAAAGAAATAAACAGCGCGGGAATAGCAAAAATCCTAAAACTTTACAAGGATTTGCAATCTCTCAGAGTCAAATTATTCATGATAAATATAGACGATTCGATTACTCCAATTTTTAAAAATTTAATGCTATTTACTCTTATAAAGATTTTTGATAATCCAAAAGAATTTTTATTGTAATTTCATATAAGATTTTATTTTTTAAAAAACCAACCTAACAAACAAAACTAAAAAAGCGAGGCGTTAACCCCGCTTTTATATCTTAATTATTTAA
>CAZUEE010000113.1:0-7249 GCA_964619175.1 uncultured Brachyspira sp.
GAGATGAAATTAATTCTCTATCTACCTTCGAAGTATCCCCAACTATACCGATTACGGTATAATCTACTCCTACGCTTTTGTTTATACCCAAACCCGCATTTTTGACTCTTTCAATAATGCTGTTTACATGCTCTTCTTTGGCATTAGGTTTCATTACTACTATCATAATTATCTCCCTTATTTAATTTGAAATTTATATTGAATTTATAATTTAAATAATTTTATTATTTAAGTCAATATACTAATCTATAAAAATTATTTGAAAATAAATAATATTATTGTATAATTTATACATAAAACTATTTTAAGGATTGTATTATGAGTTTATACATTTTAATAAATATAATTATACTTTTAATATTAATAGCGATTCTTTATATAATGCAAAAGAAACATATTAATTTTACTTATAGAGTATTAAGCGCGTTAATTATGGGACTTGCATTAGGATTTTTATTGAGAAGTTTATATGCATCTGACATCGAAGTAATCAATAAAACAATCGTTTGGTATAATGTGGTTGGAAACGGTTATGTAAGACTTTTGCAAATGTTGGTAATGCCTTTAATATTCGTTTCTATAATTACAGCTTTAATAAATATAAAAGGCGAAAGCAATCTAAAAAAGATGACTTTGAGTATAATAGCCGTATTGATGATAACTACAGCGATATCGGCGTTGGTTGGAATTTTAGTTTCAAAAGTTTTCGGACTTGACGCTTCAAAATTACAATCTTTAGTTGGAGATATTTCACAAGGAGTTTCAAATTATGAAGGCAGACTCGAAAGTTTTACGGCAAAACCAATTCCTCAACAATTGCTTGAAATTATCCCTACAAACCCGTTTTCCGCTTTAGCTGGGTTTGGAGGCTCTCCGACTTTATCGGTGGTATTCTTTTCGG
The DNA here is from genome assembly GCA_964619175.1 of uncultured Brachyspira sp. Lineage (GTDB taxonomy): Bacteria > Spirochaetota > Brachyspiria > Brachyspirales > Brachyspiraceae > Brachyspira. The sequence goes on from CAZUEE010000113.1 coordinate 902, forward strand.
CATTAATCGGAGTTTCGGCTTTAAGTTTGAAAAAGAAAAAAACAGATATTTTCGATTTCTTTTCTAATATGATGCAAACTTTAAATAATATTATAATGAAAGTTGTAGCTTTCGTTATGAAACTTACTCCTTTCGGCGTATTGGCTCTTATGGCAAGATTTATGGCTTTAAGCGATTTAGAGGCTTTCTCTCAATTGGGACAGTTTTTAATCGCTTCTTATATAGCAATAATCATAATGCTTTTGGTTCATACCGTTATACTTGTTATATTCGGCTATAATCCTATTAAATATTATTCAAAGGCGTTTGCAACTTTAGCTTTCGCTTTTTCTTCGAGAACGAGCGCGGGAACTTTGCCTTTAACCGTTTCAACTTTAAGAGACTCTATGGGAATTTCGGATGGCGTTTCCAATTTGTCCGCTTCGCTTGCGGTTACTATAGGACAAAACGGATGCGCCGGAATATATCCCGCTATGGTTGTTACTATGATAGCTCCAACTTTGGGAATTAATGTTTTAGAACCCGCTTTTTTAATAAAGGTTATAATCATAATCGCTATAGGAAGTTTCGGAATAGCCGGAGTCGGCGGAGGAGCCACCAACGCCGCTTTAATTACTCTTTCGGCTTTAAACTTTCCCGTAGGTTTGGTTGCCGTTCTTTTGGGTATAGAGCCGATTATAGACATGGGAAGAACTATGCTTAATGTTAATGACGGAATGATAACGGCTGTCGTTACGGGAAAAATATGCAAAGAAGTCGATATGGAAAAATTTAATTCCAAATATAGCGCAAATGCCGAAAAGATATAAATAATTTTTGGAAATTAAAATTTGGAAAAATATTTAAATATCGAAGAGATAAACGATATAGTAGAAAAAAATTATAACAACAAATACGACAAAACGACCGCTTTTGTAAAAGACGAGGATATTTCAACCGTTTTTGTAAAAGATAAAAGTGCTATAGTTTCGCCAAAAGTTATAAGATATATTATCGGAGAATATTTAAATATAAAAGAAATCGTAAAATTGGACTATGTCGATTATATAGGATATTCTTTGGATGAAGATTCTTTTAGAGACGCTCTTCAAAAAATTTATATCGCAAGCAAAAATGACAATAAAACCAAAAATATACTTTATCCGTATTGCATATTCGCATCAAACGAACAGATTAACAATTTATACAAAGAGGCTAAAGATATCGCGAGTTCGAGATTCAAATATGCCTCTTTTATGCTCGAGGCGATAGCTTTAAACGGAACGAAAATCGCTTTAAATTTGGTTTACGAGGCTTCAAAAAAATTCAAACAAAACAGCGTTAGATTTACCTGCAAGGCGATTTTAAATTTGATTGCAAAAGAAGCCCAAATGCCTCTCGAAGTTTTTGCCGATAAAATAGTTCCAGATTTCGATTTTAACGATAGAGGAATAAGAATAGTCGAAACCGAAGATAATAAAAAAATAAAAAGAGTATTTAAAATAATTTTAAAAGACGATTTTAGTTTTTCAATAGTAGACGAAGATAAAAATAAAGAATTCAAAACATTTCCGAAAGATTTTCCCGCTTCTATAAAAAAAGAACTTTCAAAATTAAAAAGCGAAATTAATAGAGTTATAAGAATGCAAACTGAAAGATTGCAATTTGCATTTATGGACGGGAGAAAATGGACTTTGGAAGATTGGCGAGAATTGTTTTTTGTAAATCCTTTAATGAAATGTTTTACGATAAAACTTGTATGGGGAATATACGATAAAAAAAACAAATTATTAAAAACTTTTAGATATATGGAAGACGGTTCTTTCAACAATGAAAACGACGAAGAGATAAAAATAGACGATACAAAATTTTTAATCGGATTGATAAGCCCGATAGAAACGGATAAAAAAACTATAGAAAAATGGAAAAAACAACTTGACGATTACGAGATAATTCAACCTTTCAATCAACTTTCAACCGAAACTAAAGAAGAGCTTATAAAAAAAATTCCGTCCGTTGTCACAGTAGGAACGATAAGAGGAGTCGCATCAAAATTATGTATGGAAACTGAAAACGGAGATGGCGGAATAATATACGGTTATTATCTATTTGACACATATAACGAGGCTTATATAGAAATTTTAACTTCAGGCATTTATTACGGAATCGACAATAACGAGGAAATAAATATAAAAATAAATTTCAGAAACGCCAACGAAAGATTCGAATACGGGGCTTATTTAATGCTTTCCAATTATTTAAAATAAAAAGATGCATATAAAAAATATATGCATCTTTTTTTAATTTAAATCGTAATAATTATAATTTTATTCTTTATAAGCGTAAACGAATTTATGCATAGCCAAAGCGTCATAATAAACATCCTTTAATTTTGGAGATACAAGCAAAGGCTCGGTATAAAAATAAATCGGAACTATGGCAAAACTGTTTACAAGCAATTCTTCCGCTTTATGCATAGCTTCCATTCTGACTTTTTGATTTCCTGTAGTTAAAGCAGTTTGAATATAAGCATCGTATTGAACGTTGCTGTAAGAACTATAATTATTTGGAGAATAGCTCGTATATAGAGACAAAAAATTTATAGGGTCGTTAAAATCTCCGAACCATCCACCTCTTGCCATAGTAAGATTTTTATCGTATCTAGTTTGTAAAAATACCGCCCATTCTTCTTGAACTATTTTCGTGTCTATTCCCAAATTTTCTTTCCACATTTGCTGAACCGCTTCGAATATGGCTATATGAAAACCTGGGTCAGCTTTAAATTCAAAAACGGGAAAACCTTTCCCCTCGGGATATCCCGCTTCTGCCATCAATCTTTTGGCTTCTTCAGCGTTATTTTGATAATTTTCTGGACTTATATCGAAGAATCCTCCTCCTATTTCTCTAAAACTATCTTGCACATCCTCGTCTCTTATCCCAAAAGGAACGAAAGCGTTAGCTGGAGTTTCTCCGCCTTTAGTAACCTGTTCGACTATATAATTTCTGTCTATAGCCAAAGCTAGAGCTTTACGAATTCTCACATCTTTTAAGACTTCGTTTGTGGCGCTTAAACAATAAAAATAAGAGGCTAGCATAGGTTTTATTTGCAATAATCCTTCTTCTTTTAAAGTAGGTATATCTTGAGTTGGAACTACTCTTGCAAAATCTAAAGAACCGTCTTTAATTCCTGCAACGGAAGAAGTTTCGTTTTGCATTAAAAGAAATCTTAACTTTTCTGCGACAACAGAATCTGCATTCCAATAATTTGTATTTTTAACCATTATAATGCTTTCATCTTGATTTATCTCGGTTGTTACAAAAGGTCCGTTTCCTATATAAGTGTCGGGATTCAAACTCCAAGTATCGCCAAATTCTTCTATTATATCCCTTCTAACGGGATAAAAAGTGGGAAAAGCTACTAAATCCAAAAAGTAAGCCGTTGGAGCCTCCAAAACTACTTCCAAAGTATAATCGTCAATGGCTTTAATTCCCAAATTGTCAACGGGCAATTTTCCCGCCGTAATATCTTTTGCATTCTTTACAGGTTCATGCTGAAAACTATATTGACTTCCAACCAAAGGGTCTACGACTCTTCGCCAAGTATAAACGAAATCTTCAGCCAAAACGGGTTTCCCATCGCTCCATTTTGCGTTCGTCCTTAAATGAAATATATATCTTGCCCCATCTTCGAACTCTTCCCAACTTTCTGCAACTCCACCGACTATATTTCCGTTTTTATCTTTAGTCGTTAAACCTTCGAATGCATGTATAACATAATAGCATCCGTCTAAAGCGGTATTCAAACTTGGGTCTATAGTTTTAGGTTGAGGTCCGGCGTTAACAGTTATAACTTTATTGTTTGAGGAATTTTCCCCGCATGAAATAAACAACAAAATAAATATCGTAGAAAAAATAATAAATAGAATCGTTTTTATTTTCTTCATTTTGAAATCCTTTTATTTTAAATTTGACTTTCACTATATTATATAAATTTAATAATACCTGTCAATAGAAAAATTATTTATAGCCGTCATTTCTATTATTGAAAAGATTGATATTAATCTTAAAGTAAAATCGCTTATATCCAATCCCGCAAGTATAAATAAAGTAAAAACCATAAATTCGGCATAATATTTTTTTGATATAATCGAAGCGCTTAAAAAACTTAATAAAGTAAATAAAAAAACAATAATTAATAAAACATAAAATACGAAAGGAAAATTAAGCCCCATTCCCAAAGCATTATAAAAATAAACTAATATCAAACTATACGGAGATTTTAATATAATCAAAGAAATTATAATAGACAAAACGATAATTAAATATCTATATATATTATTTACAATCAATTTTTTTATAAAAATAATTATGTAAACTATCATAATTATTATAAAAGATAAAGAAGCAGCTTTTTCCATGTATCTAGTTAAATATAAAGACACATAATGAATAATATCGCTGTCTAATATTTTATTTGCGGAAAATAAAATATAACTCAAATTTGAAAAAGCTAGAGACATAAAAGTAAATATATATATTCCTCTTTCAAATTCTTTTATATTTTTTGATAAAATAAACGGAAACAAAGTTTTTATCGTTATTATAAAAGTAAAAATAAAAAACAATAATTCGACAATATTATAAATATTTATATCGCTTATATATAATTTCAAAGTTCCCGTTAATAAAAAAATTATTCCTAAAATTCCGTTTACAATTTGAGAATTAAATAAATAACCGTAGAATTTATAAAAGAGCAAAAGAAAAAAAATTATAAATATCGAATAATTTATTATATAATTTATTAAATATAAAAAAGAATTGTCGTTTATATCGAAAAATAAAATTCTAAAAAAAATAAAATTTAAAAAAACGGCAATAACGAAAATATAAGTCCAAAAACTATATATATTTATAAACGAATTGTTTTTTTCGACATTATTTTTAAAAGTATGAAACATTTATTTATCCGAATTATTTTTTATATTTATACTATTTATACAAATTTTTATGCAAATTAATTTAAATAATTATTTCAATATTATTTTAGATAAATAAAAATTTCAATAATATTAAATCGGTATTAAATCGGACAAAATAACTTGACAAATAATAGTTATATAATAAATTTAATAAATTATGATAACATTAGGGATAGACCCCGGATTTGCAAGATGCGGATACGGTTTAATAGAATCGAAAAATTCTACTTATAAAATATTGGACTCTGGACTTATAGAAACTTTTCAAAATACGGAATATAATCAAAGATTAAAAAAAATATACGATGAATTAAATAGTTTAATAATCAAATACAAACCAAACAACGCGGCGATAGAAGAATTATTTTTTTCAAAGAATTCAAAAACCGCAATAAAAGTAGCCGAGGCGAGAGGGATTATAATACTTGCCTTGACTATTAATAATATAGATTTTAAGGAATATAAACCGAAAGAAGTAAAATCTCAAATAACGGGAAACGGAAACGCCGACAAAGACGCCGTTATAAAAATGGTTAATCTATTTACGGGTTCAAAAATAATTCAAGACGATACGGCGGATGCTGTGGCTATAGCTTTGGCGCATGCTTCGAGAAATAGAATTTTTGAATAATGACAGAATTTCCCGTCATCTTCGTAGGCATACAGCGTGGACAAGGACTAACTCAGAATTTGTTAACTTTATTTAACAACAAGTCGGTTTTTCCCGAAAGAGACACAGCGTGAACCACTTGTGTTAACAACCAGAGAGAAGCATGCAAGGGGCTGAAGCCCCTTGTTATCTGTATGAATTGCCACGATTTTACTTGTCGTAAATCTTGCAATGAAGGAGAAATTAAATTCGCAATGACTGTAAAAAATCGGATTGCTCACGCTATGCATACACGATGACCGTAAAATTATGTTAACTTCTTTATAACTTTATTACTTTCTGTAAATTTCTTATTTTTGTAAATTTCTTATTTTTTTTTTTTTTTTTTTTGTAAAAATATAAATTTTACTTGACTATTGTTAAATAATTATTATATTATAAATGTAGAGAGTGAATAATCTATAATTTATATAAGGAGTGAGTTATGATTAAGATAAAAGTATCGAGAGTTTTAAGGCGAGTAGTTGTTATATTATTAATAACTATATTTACTATCGTAGGTATAATTTCTTGTAGCGGAGATGCGATTACGGGAAGCGGAGGAAGAGGTTATACGAGCGTAACGGGTGGTGGTTTACCTGATAATCCGGATAACCCAGACAATCCAAATGTGCCGGGCGATACTAATAATACCGGTGGTAATACGAATAGTAATCCGCCAGATTTTATAGACAATGACCCAGCCAATTATTACGAGCTTCGAGTTCCTTTTGTAGT
>CAZUEE010000114.1:0-1802 GCA_964619175.1 uncultured Brachyspira sp.
TTTAGAATAGATTTATTCCTTCATTGATAGCGATGTAGTAGAATTGATATAAAATTATAAAATATTATTAATAACAACTTTATTTTTCTATATACGCGTAATTAAATTTATATCTTCCCAAAGGATTAAATATAGCTCCTTTCAATTTTGGATTTATCATAAAAGGGTCCATTCTGTAAATTATTGGAATTACAGGCATATAATCGAACAATATATCTTCCGCTTTATGCATAGCTTCCATTCTCTCTCTTTCGTTTTGAGTTTTTGAGGCAAACTCCATCAAATTATTAAACTCCTCGCTTTCAAATCCCGTATGATTTATAGAACTTGATTTTGAAAAGAAATTAAGCATTGCCATAGGGTCGCTAAAATCCGAAGTCCAGCCCGTCCTTGCCAAATCAAAATCTTTTTGAACCATAGCCTGAAAAGTTGCATTATATTCTTCTGATTTAATCAATATGTCTATACCCAAATTATTTTTATACATATCTTGTATAGCCTCGCATATAACGGTAAAATATCCGGGAGTGCTTCTCACCTCCAAAACAGGAAAACCGTCTCCATTCGGGTAGCCCGCATCTTCAAATAATTTTTTCGCCTCTTCCACATTCTTTTGATAATTATCGATATCGATATAATTTCCGCCGTTTTCTCTAAAATCTTTTCCGTCATAATCTTTCATTCCCGTAGAAACGAAAGCGCCCGCCGGTATTTGATTCATCTTTACTACATTCGATATTATATAATTTCTGTCGAAAGCGAGCGACAAAGCCCTTCTTATATTTTTATTAGTTAAAACCCCTTTTTTAGAATTTATCTCTAAAAAATATATTCCGTAAGCTGGTTCTTGTAAAATATAATTTTCTTTTATTAAAGAAGGTATCTCTCCCATAGGCGCTTCTATAACCGAAAATTGTAAAGAGCCGTTTTTCATAGCGGCAAAAGCGGTATTAGAATCGTCCATTATAAGAACCGTTATTTTTTTTGCTATAATCTCGTCTTTTGCATAATAGTTTGGGTTTGCTTCCATAACTATTTTTTCGTCTGGTTTTCTTTCCGTCATAATATAAGGTCCGTTTACTATATAGGTTTTAGGTTCTCTGCTCCATTCGTCTCCGAACTCTTCTATAATATCTTTTCGCACGGGAAAATAAGGACTGCTAACCGAAATATATTCCAAAAAATAAGGAGTCGGATTTTCCAAAATAATTTCCAAAGTATAATCGTCTATCGCTTTTACTTGCAAATTGTCGACATCCAAATTTCCGCTTATCACCAAACTTGCATTTTTTATAACCTTAAGCATATGCGAATAAGTAGCAGCCGTTTTAGGATTAGCCGCTCTTTTTAAAGCGTATTCGAAGTCGGAAGCTACAACGGGTTTTCCATCGCTCCATTTTGCGTTCGTTCTTAAATGAAAAGTATATTTGATTCCGTCCGCCGATATATCCCAACTTTCCGCCATGCCAGAGACAACATTATCGTTACTATCTCTTTTTGTTAAACCTTCAAAAAAATGAATCATATAAATAGAACCGAAACTTAAAGAGTTTAAAGTTGGGTCTAATGTTCTCGGTTCGCCTCCCAAATTAATCGCTATCTCTCCGTCCTTATAAGAATTTAAATTTTCTGATTCTCGATTATTATCGCATGAAATTAAAACAAACAAAGCTAATAAAAAAATAAACAAATTTCTCATTTTCAAATCATCCTTTTGTAAAATAAAACTTTTAAATTAAATTTATAGTAAAGAATTATATTTTAAATTTTTATAATGTCAATATTTTAATTTATGCGAATTG
>CAZUEE010000114.1:1902-7177 GCA_964619175.1 uncultured Brachyspira sp.
TATCCTATTTGCCATTCGATATAATGCTTTTGAGAAAATGGCTTTTGTCTTGTAGCTGTAGGCAAACCATATTCGTAAAAACTATTTCTAATTTTTACTCTTGCTTTTCCGCTTTGCATAGTTAGCGGAATTTCAATATATATTTTATTATTTTCAATTTTACTAATTCGCATAATGCTCGCCCAATAGTTTTGCAAAATAATCTAAAATTTTATTATTTAAACTTTTAGATTGAGAAGCCTCTATAAAATGAGATTCCAATTTCTTAAAATTATCATAATCAATCATAATATCGCAATTTCCAAAATAATAAGGTACAGTCGATATATTTTGCTTAAACACATCGACATAACAATAAAGACTATATTTCGATTTTGGAACATACACGGCGTTTGCGCAATCTTTTTGTATAAAAGTTTTAGAGCGACGAAGAGCGTTGATATCGCGCATAGTATAAAACATCGCCACTTTATCGGAAACTCGATTTTTGTTTGGGTATTTGTCGATATATTTTGCGATAAAATCAAAATCGTTCAAACTAAATCTTTTATTATCAATCGTTTTAAATTTGTATTTTTTAATAAAATCGTAATCTATACCTTGAGAGTTTCTTTCGTATAAGGCGATTATAATAGGAAAAAATCCATGCGAATTAGGACAAAAAATTTGAGAGCTTATAATAATAGAATCTAAAATTTTATAATTTGAAAAAAATTTTTTTAAAGCCTTAAAATTAGTTTCTTTAATAATATAAGAAAGCGGATGCAAAACGCAAATATAATCCGCTTCTAATTCATTAAACGAAAGTAAAAAACTCATTCCCAAATCTCTACATTTTAGATTAAAATCTACAACATAATCTTTGTTTTTGATACAATTTTTCACGATTGAAGTTTTATCGTTGTATGGAGGATTTCCGACAATTACGAGTTTTGAAGATTCTATGATATTAAAATTTTTTCGATTAACATTCACAAGAGAATTTTTATGCAAAAACAACGGACTATTTTTAGAATTTTTAAAATTTTTAAAATTTTCTTTAGCTATTTTCAAAGCCTTATAATCGATATCGACTCCGATTATTTTATTAAAATTTAAATTATTATATTTTTCGGGAATTTGTAAAAAATTACCGTATCCGCAAGAACTGTCAAATAAAGTGAAATCGTTTAAATTATCGTTTTTATGAAAAATTTTTAACAGCATTTTATACGCTATTTCAACGATACAATTCGGCGTGTAAAAACTTCCTAAATTTACGGTTTGCGATTTATTTAAATGCGTTTGATTCATAGATTACTTCGATTGTTTCTATTTACTTATATAAAATTATACAAAAATTATATAGTAGGATATTATATTGAAATTACAAAAAATACAAATAATTATATAGTTTTTAGTTCAAATTCTTGTATATTATTTATTTAACGACATATTTTCCTTCGCCGTCTTTGAATTTCCCAATTAAAATAGCGAAAAAATCTATTACAATCCATATTAAATATATAAATCCCAATGATAAACCTAATAAGATATAAATTATTCCGTCTCCATCGAGAAATACCATTCCTATTATAAATAAAATAATAGCGGCAATACCGATAATCCAAGCAATGAAACCTTCAAAGATTTTGCCTACATAAAATTTATATATATAAATATATCCAAAAAATAGTAATAAAAGCAAGCATACTACCCAACTTTTTTCCGACTTTTGATTTTCTAAATGATTTGAAATTGTTTCATTTAAAATATTTTCTTTGACTTTTACTCCGCAATAGGGACATACATTAAAATCATTATTTATTTGTTTTCCATAAGATTGACATGTTTTTTCATTCATTTTTTATTCCTAATTATGAGGACATAAACTAACCAAAATATATTAAAATGTTTTTAAATTATTGTCAATTAATATTTTAACAATTTAAAAACGAATAAATTTATTATTGACTTTAATACGGTTAAATAATATATTTATAAAAAATATAAAAAAGTTTTTATTAAAATTTTATTAGAATCATGGAAAAATTGAAAAAATTAAGAAACGAAATAGACGATATAGATAAACAAATAGTTACGCTTATAGAAAAAAGAATGAAAGTAAGCATCGAAGTTGGAAAATTCAAAAAAGAAAAAAATATTCCGATTTTTGATGCAAAAAGAGAAAACGAAGTAATAGAAAAAAAAATAGAATTGTTAAAAAATAAAGAGCTCTCAAGTCTAATCACGACTATTTATAACGATATAATGTCTGTTTCCAAATTATTGCAAAAAGATTTAATAGAATCTAATGATAAAAATAATATAAATAAAAAAATAGAATATAATAAAATAGTGGCGTATCAAGGACGAGAAGGCGGAAACGGACATGAAGCGGCGAAAAAATTTTTTAAAGACAAATGTAAATTAATCAATAAAAAAAGTTTTGAGGAGACACTCGAAAGCATAAGAAACGGAGAAAGTTATTACGGAATATTGCCTTTGGAAAATTCTTCTACGGGAATGGTTAATGAAGTTTTGGATATACTCATTATGTATAATTGCAAAATAGTCGGAGAAATTTATTTGCCGATTGAATACGGACTTATGGCAAAAGCGGGAGTAAAAATAAAAAATATAAAAAAAGTTATCTCTCATCCTCAAGCATTAAAACAATGTTCAGAGTTTATAAAGAAAAATAATTTCGAAGAATTAAAGGCGAGCAACACGGCTGAAGCGGCTTATACGATTTCAAAAAGCGAAGATAAAACCGTAGCCTCTATATCGAATAAAAACGCTGCTAAAATTTACGACTTGAAAATTTTAAAAGAAAATATAGAAAATATAAAAGGAAACACTACAAGATTTATTATAGTTTCAAATTACGATAATATTTTAAAAAGCGGAAATAAAATGACGATAAGATTCTCGCTTCCTCATAAAAACGGTTCTTTGGCAAACGCTCTCTTAAAACTAAAAAATTTTAATTTAACTTCGATAGTGAGCCGTCCGTATAGAGAAAGAAAATGGCAATATTATTTTTATATAGATATGACGGGAAATTTTAACGAACATACTTTGGACGATTTTAAAAATTCCGTTGAAAATTTTACCATACTCGGAATATACGATGAATAATAAAAATAATAATAAAACTTTATTTATAATAGGATTGCCCGGCTGCGGGAAAACTTCTTTGTCGAAAATACTATCGAAAAAATTAAATTACGATTTCTACGATATGGATTTAATAATAGAAGAAAAAGAAAAAATGAAAATAACAGAAATATTTACAAAATACGGAGAAAAATATTTTAGAGAAAAAGAAAGCGAACTTCTAGAAAAATTAAGCGAATTAAACAATGTCGTTATATCAACGGGAGGCGGAATAATATTGGCAAAAAAAAACAGAGACATAATGAAAGAAAAAGGAATAACGATATTTATAAACAGAAAACCTGATATTATTCTTAACAATATAGATGTCGCCCAAAGACCGCTTCTTGCAAAAGATAAAAATAAATTAATCGAATTGTCGAAAGATAGAGAGCCTTTATACAGAGAAAGTGCCAATATAATTTTTAATCATAATACTTGGGAAAAAAACATCGAAAATACTTTTAATATATTTTACGATTATATAAAAAATGAAATATTATAATTTAGATTAAATTTAATTTGTAAATATCCAAGTTTTCGAATATATTTTTTAATTTATTATAATCTTCATCTATATTTTCGTTTTTATTATACAAGGCAAACAATGAAGAACCAGAACCGCTCATGCAAATTTTTCTTCCAATTTCTTTTTGCGATGTTTCTTTATATTCTTTTATTTTAGGCTCCATATTAAATACATTTTTTTCAAATATATTATAAGTATGCGAATATAAATCGTTGAAATTTATTTCATTGTCTTTTTTATCATCTAAATTATTTTTACTATCTACACTATCGAGAATATTTTTAAGATAAAAAATATCCGATTTATTAAAATCGTTTTCGGTAAATTTTGAATAAGCCAATTTTGTGGAAACATTTATATTTGGATATATTAAAATTATTTTATAAGGAAAAGTAAAATCGTATGTTTTTATTTTTTCGCCTATTCCCGATACCCAACTTAAACCTCCTTTTATAAAAAAAGGAATGTCCGCTCCGAATTTTGAAAAAGATTCGATTAATTTATCGTCCGCTTTTATATTTAATTCTTCCAAAAAAAAGTTTATCATAGAAGCCGCATTCGAAGAACCTCCGCCGAGTCCCGCACCTGTAGGAATATTTTTTTCTATTTCGATATTATAATTTTTTTTAAGTCCCATTCGATTTTTGAAATGATAAAATATTTTTTCAACTATATTCTTATCGCCCTCGTTTAATTTATATTTTCCGCTCGTTGAAATTTTTAACTCTTTAGATTCTTCGATTTTTATTATATCAAACAAATCAATCGTATGAAACAAAGATTCCAATAAATGATAGCCGTCTTCTCTTTTAGATTTTATGTCCAAAAATAAATTAATTTTGCATGGAGATTTTTTTATAATCATACTCTAATTTCCCCGCTCATTAGTTTGGGCAATAAAATATCTCTAATCCCCGCAAGTTTTTTATTTTCTTTTATGTTTGCAGATACCTTTTTTCTTATATCTTTAAATATATCGCTTAATTCTTCCAACCTATTAATAGGAACGCAGAATTTTTTATTAAGTATATATTGTTTATCCGCATGCTGTATCACCGAACCTACAGTATGATACATTAAATCGTATTCTATATGCTTGAAATAATGAAAAACTATTTCCCTTAAATCTTCATCTCGCACCACAAATTTTGCCATAGTCGAAGACAAAATGCCTTCCTTACCGTAAAATATTTTTCCCGCATTACCATCCATTACCATTACAATATCCAATTCTTCAACATGCATCTTTTCGTCGTATTCCGTATATTCCACATTTTCATTATTATAACAGTCTATAGTTAAATAAGGCATAGTAAATATATCCATTATTTTATCTCTTGTTGCTTTTGGTTTTTTCCCTTTTACTATATTTACGATATCTTTTAAGGTTATAACTTTCCAACCCTTCGGAATATTTCCCAATTCGCTATCTATCATCTCGCCTCCGTTTTCGGCGTAAGGTTTGCCGTTCTCGTTTGGAAAATTAAAATTGATAAACCATTCCTCAAAAATCGTTTGCGCCAACTCTTCGAGTATTCTATTCATCTTGTTATTTAATTCTATTTTCTCATCCAACGAAGAGAGTATGGACGATATCCGTTTTTGTTC
>CAZUEE010000115.1:0-6949 GCA_964619175.1 uncultured Brachyspira sp.
GGCAATAATTGAATAATATTAAAGACGCTTTCATTAATTTGAGAGCGTCTTTTTTTATTACTTTTTTGATAACAAGGGGCTTTTCCCAAAGGGACACAGCGTGAGACGAGGCGTAGCCGAAAAAATCAATACTAAATTCAATTCTAAACAACAAATTCGTTTTATAGTATTATTATTTATAGAATTTTATATTGACTTTATATATCGATTAAATATAATTCTTAAATCTTAATTTAGGAGAGGCAAGATGAAACATTTTATTACAGCTTTACTAATAATTTTGAATGTTTTTTCAATTTCTTGTAAAGAGAAAACAGCTTCAAGTTCTATAGTTATTAATATGGGCGCCGAACCAAAAACTATAGACCCAACTTTAAATTCTATAGGAGTGGTTTCCGTTTATATAACTCATGCTTTTGAAGGTTTGACCAAACTCGATTCGAATAATAATGTTCGAGGCGGAGTGGCGGAAGGCTGGTTTATATCGGAAGACGGACTTAAATATACTTTTCATTTGAGAACTAACGCAAAATGGAGCGATGGAAAACCTCTTACGGCGAAAGATTTTGAATATTCTTGGAAAAGAGCAGTCGACCCTAATGTGGCGGCAGAATACTCTTATATGATGGAAGTTATAAAGAATGCTAAAGAAATAAACGCGGGAATAATGGATTATAATAATTTGGAAGCAAAAGCGTTGGACGATTATACTTTTGAAGTTATTTTGGAAAATCCTACGGCATATTTCTTGGAGTTTATATCCTCTACGGGAATATTTATGCCCGTTAGAAAAGATATTATAGAAACTTACGGAGATGAATGGACTTTAAATCCCGAAACCTATATTGGGAACGGACCTTATAAAATGTCGGAAAGACTTATAGACCAAAAGATAGTATTTTCAGTCAATACGAATTATTATTCCGAAGAAGAACAAATTGCAAAAGAAATAACTTTTATACTTATGAGCGACCCTAATACAGCTGTTGCCGGGCTTAAAAACGGAACGATTCATTTTTCCGCTTTAGAACCTCCCGCCGCAGAAATAGAAACTCTTAAATCCGAAGGTTATATTTCGGCAAACAACGCTTTGGGAACTTATTATTTGGAATTAAATATAACTAACGAAGCGTTAAAAGATAAGAGAGTTAGGCAGGCTCTTGCGCTTGCCATAGACAGAAATTATATAGTGTCGAATGTTACTAAAGGAGGACAAATACCGGCCGGAGCTTTCGTCCCAACTCAAGTGAGAGGATTAAACGATACTTTTAGAAGCGAATCGAAAGATTATATAGACATTAACGATTACGAAGCAAATATAGAATTGGCAAAATCTTTAATGGCGGATGCGGGATATCCTAACGGAGAAAATTATCCCATATTGGAATTAAAAGTTTCTCCAGGAATTTATGTTTTGGTAGGCGAAGCGATTCAGCAGATGTGGAAAGATAATTTGAATGTTACCGTTCAATTAATACAAGAGGAATTTCCTATAACTTTGCAATCGTTAATAGAAAAAGATTATCAGCTTTCAAGAATGGGCTGGACGGGAGATTATAACGACCCTATGACTATGCTCGATGTTATGCTTAGTTATGGAGGAATAAATCATAGCGGTTTTTCCGATGCAAATTACGATAGACTTATATTAATTGCAAAACAGTCTCCCGATAATAAAATCAGAATGGATGCTATGAAGCAAGCGGAAAGCATATTGATGGATGAAATGCCAATAATTCCTTTATATTATAGAGCGGATGCGCTTATGATTAGCCCAAAATTAAAGGGAGCGGTTTTGAATCCTTTGGGAAGACATAAATTTAATTACTGTTATATAGAATAAAATTTTCTAGTTTAAGAATTTTTTAATTAAGAATTTTTTAATAAATATTTTTAATTAGTTTTTGATAAATTTTTAAGACGTCAAATTTGGCGTCTTTTATTATTCTTTTTCTATTTTATCAAATCCCGTAAACTCTCTTAAAGCTTTTGGAATTATTACAGTTCCGTCTGATTGTTGATAATTTTCAAGTATCGCAATCCAAGTTCTACCTACGGCTATACCGCTTCCGTTTAAAGTGTGAACCAATTCCGTTTTGCCTCCTCTTTTTACTCGCGTTTGCATACGGCGAGCTTGATAATCCCAGCAATTGCTTACGCTTGAAATTTCTCTATACGCGTTTTGCGAAGGAAGCCAAACTTCTATATCGAAAGTTTTATAAGCGGCGTTTCCAATATCGCCCGAAGATAACACAACTACTCTATAAGGAAGTTCTAACGCTTGTAAAATACTTTCTGCATCTTTAAGCATTTTTTCATGTTCCATTTTTGAAGTATCGGCAGTGCATATTTTTACAAGTTCTACTTTATCGAATTGATGCTGTCTTATTAATCCTCTCATATCTCTTCCGTAAGAGCCAGCCTCCGAGCGAAAACAAGGAGTATAGGCGGTAGCATAAATCGGGAGCATACTTTCTGGAATAATCTCTTCTCTATATATATTCGTTAATGGAACTTCAGCAGTCGGTATAAGGTATAAAGCGGGGTCATCTGTGGTTTTAAATAAGTCTTCTTCAAATTTTGGCAAATTTCCCGTTCCTATCATAGCCTTTGAATTAACTAGAATCGGAGGAATATATTCGCTATATCCATGTTCAGTCGTATGTTTTTTTAACATAAAATTAATTAAAGCTCTTTCAAGTGCAGCTCCCTTTCCTTTCATTAAAGAAAAACGAGTTCTTGACATTCTAACTGCTCTTTCAATATCGAGTATATTTAAATTTGTCGCTATATCTACATGGTCTTTGACTTCAAAATCGAATTTTCGAGGCTCTCCCCATCTTATAATTTCTTTATTGCTTCTTTCATCGTCTCCTTCGGGAACTTCGTCCGAAATCATATTTGGCAAATAAAGTATTTCGTTATTTACTTTCTCCTCGAGTTCGGATAATTTTTCTTCTTTTTTATTTAAGGATTCCGTAAACAGTTTCATTTCTTCTTTAATTTTTTCTGCTTCTTCTTTTTTGCCCGCTTTCATACATTCGCCGACTTTTTTTGAAGATTCGTTTTTTTTCGCTCTGTCGTTTTCTACTTCCTTTAAAAGTTTAAGTCTTTCGCTTTCCAAAGATTTTAATTTGTCCAAAGAAACTTTGCTTCTTCTTTTTCTCAAATTTTCCTCGACTAATTCTATATTTTCTCTTATTAATTTTACATCTATCATAAAAAAGTCCTTAAATAAATTTAATATAATTATACTATTATTTGAAAAAATGTATATAAAAAAATTTTGTATTGTCATATTCTATATTATATATTAAAATGAAATTTAAATTATTATGGATTCAAAAATGAATAAATTTAATAAAATTAAAGAAAGTTTAAAAGAGATAATTAAAAACAGGTATTTAATAATAGACGGCGCTACGGGAACGGAACTTCAAAAAAAATATATTAAAAAAGAACAGTGGATTATAAACGGAAACGACATTCAAGGATGTAACGAGATTTTAAATATAACCGCTCCTAGTATAATAAAAGAAGTGCATACTGATTATTTGAATGCGGGAGCAAATATAATAAAAACCAATAGTTTTGGAGCGATTCCTTCTGTTTTAGGCGAATATAATATAAACGATATGACTTACGATATTGCAAAAAAATCGTCAATCATTGCAAAAGAATCCGTAAAAGAATATAAGGAATATAAAAATAGTAAAGAAGAAGATATAAATAGAGATATTTTTGTGGCTGGAAGTTTGGGACCGGGAATAAAGCTTCCGAGTTTGGGACAAATAAGTTTTGACGAACTTTATAAAGGATATATCGAAGCTGTAAGAGGTTTAATAGACGGAGGAGTGGATATTATTTTGTTTGAAACGGCGCAAGATATTTTGCAACTTAAAGCGGGAATATTGGCTTGCGGCGATGTCGATAAAGATATTCCGATAATGGTTTCTGTTACGATAGAAAAAGAAGGCGCTATGCTTTTGGGAACGGATATCGAAACCGCCTATACCGTTTTGTCGAATTTAAATATATTTTCAATCGGTATGAATTGCGGAACGGGACCGGATATGGCGATGAGACATTTAAAAAGATTAACCGAAATATCGTATTTGCCCGTATCGATTCACAGCAATGCTGGACTTCCTCAAAACAGAGGCGGGAAAGCGTATTATGATATGACGGCTAAAGAGTTTGCGAATATTAATGAAGAGTTTTTTAATTTGGACGGACTTGCGTTTGTAGGAGGTTGCTGCGGAACTACTCCCGAGCATATAAAGGCATTATCAGAGCATGCAAAAAATTATAAACCTAAAAAACCGAAATTGGATAAGCCGCGTCCTTATATAGCGAGTTTATTCAATGTATCCCCCATCAAACAAGAGCCGGCGCCGTTAATGATTGGAGAGAGAAGCAACGTTACGGGAAGTAAAGTTTTTAGAGAGCTTATGATAGCGGGAGATATGGACGGAATGCTCGATGTTGGAATAAAACAAGTAAAAGCGGGAAGTCATGCAATCGATATAAACGCAGCTTGGGCTGGCAGAGACGAAATAGAAGATATAAAAAAAATAATTTCCGCTTATGTTAAAAGAATTTCTATCCCGTTGGTTATAGATGCTATAAAACCAAATGTTATAGAAGAGGCTTTAAAAGTTTACGGTGGAAAACCTATTATAAATTCGGCGAATATGGAACAAGGCGAAGAAAAATTTGACGCTATATGCAAATTAGCAAAAAGATTCGGAGCTTCCATAATGCTTCTTACTATAGATGAAAAAGCTATGGCTCTAACTTATAAAGATAAAATTTCTATGTGTAAGAGAATGTTTGAAAGAGCGGTTAATATTCATGGAATTTATCCGCATGATATAATATTCGACCCTTTAACTTTTACATTGGCAAGCGGAGATGAAAACAGTTTTAACGCGGGAGTAGAAACCTTAAACGCAATAAAAGAATTGTCCATAAAATATCCCGAATCTTCAATAAGTTTGGGAGTTTCAAATATATCTTTCGGACTTAAAGAAGAGGCAAGAAAAATATTAAATTCCGTATTCTTATACGAGGCTATAAATCATGGACTAACTATGGCTATAATAAATGTGGCTCAAATTCTTCCTTTGTCAAAAATAGCGGATAAAGAAATCGAGCTTGCTAAAGAGCTTATATACAACAAAAAAAATACCAAAGAACCTCTTATAAATTATATAAATCATTTTTCGGATAAAAAAGAAAATAAAAATATTAATATAAATGTAAAAAAGCCAATAAGGGAAGCGATAAAAGACGCTATGCTTGACGGAGAATGGAAGGATATGCAAAACCTTTTAAGCGAGGCTAAAATAAATAGCGATATATTCGGAGGAAAAGAAAAATTCGCTCAAACGATAATAGACGAAATACTTCTTCCGACTATGGACGATATAGGAATAAAGTTCGGAGAGGGAACTATTCAACTTCCTTTCGTTTTGGGTTCTGCGGAAGTAATGAAAAAGAGCGTTGATTTTTTATCGGAGTATTTGACTAAAACGAAACAGGAAAAAACTGCAAAAATAATACTTGGAACGGTTGCAGGCGATGTACATGATGTGGGAAAAAATTTGGTTGAAATAATTATTAAAAATAACGGATTTGAAACGGTTAATATAGGGACAAAAGTTCCGATAGAAAAATTTTTAGAAACATATTTTGAAAATAAAGCGGATTGTATAGGAATGTCGGGCTTGCTTGTAAAATCGACAGAAGTAATGAAAGAGAATTTAATTTATATAAGAGAAAAAGGATTTAAAATTCCGATTTTGCTCGGAGGCGCCGCTTTAACGAGAGAGTTTGTAGAAAACGATTGCAAAAAAGCCTATGGAGGAGTAGCCAAAATATTTTATTGCAAAGACGGATTCGATGATATAAACGCAATTAAAGAAATAATAAAGGATAGAGACAATGAAAATAAATCATAAGAATCATTTGCATTCTATAAACAAACCTCCTTATTATGGAAGCAAAGTTTTTGACTTTAATAAAGAAATCGAAAAAGAAGCTTTCGATATGATAAACAAAATTAGACTTTTTAGAGCGGGATTCGGATATTCTACCAAAAATCAAGATATGGAAAAATATAACGAGATGATTAAAAATAAAGTAGAACCGAAATACGAAGAGATGAAAAATAATATTGTGGAAAATAATTTAATGGAAGTTGTAATGATTTACGGATTCTACAAAACATTTACAAAAGATGACAAACTATATATATTTGACGCCGAAGACAATCGATTAAAAGATGAAACTATAGAAATTCCTTTGGAAAGAATGAAAAACGAACCTTATAATTCGATAGTGGATTTTTTTGACGAAAAGGAAGATACTATTGGTTTTACGGTTGTTAGTTTGGGAAATAAATTCGCAAATTTTTTGAAAGTGTTATACGACAATTCGGATTATAAAGATTATTATTTTTATAACGCCATAGGAATAAATATAATCGAGAACTATGTAGATATACTTCAAACCAATATGGATAATTTGCTTTGCCTAAAAAACGAAGGAAAAAGGCGTCATGTCGGAGTTAGATATTCGTTCGGCTATAAAGCGCTTACAAATATGTTTGGCAATAAAATAATTTTCGACCTATTAAAACCCGAAAGATTTGGAATTACTTTAACCGAAAGTTATATGATGGAGCCGGAACTTTCAACTTGCGCCATAGTTTCTTTTTGCGAAAACGCGTATTATTTTGCAAATTAATTTTTACTGTTATTGTAAGCCGATTTATCAGCATGGCAATACACACAAAATAAAATTATTAACTCTGATAACAATGGGTTTTAACCCCTTGTGTTAACATCTAGAGAGAAGCACACAAGGGGCTGAAGCCCCTTGTTATCTGTAATGGTATGCAAGGGTTTTTCTTTCAAGGAGCAAAGCGAAAGCCCCTTGTTATTAA
>CAZUEE010000116.1:0-6847 GCA_964619175.1 uncultured Brachyspira sp.
TAATTTTTTGCTTTATTTATTATATATAAGCTGTTTTTTTAATGAGACTTGTTTCAAACCTTCTTTGGCTTGCGAATCTCCGCCGTTATAACTTAAAGCGTTTTTATAACTTTCTTCGGCGTTGTCGAGTTCATTTATTCTATAGTAGCATTTTCCTAAAGCCAAATTTATTTCGAACATATCTTTTTTATCGACAGCTATATTTAAAGCTTCGTTGTAGGCGTATATGGCGTCATTATATTGAAGTCTCCTGTATGAAAACGCTCCGTAAAGTTTAAAATTTTCAACTTTAGGCGACATTTCTATTAATTGTCTATAATAAACGGATGCATCGTTATAAGAGGATATTTCTTCCATCATAGAACATAAAGTTATCCATGCGGTTTCTCTAACCAAAATAGTATTATTTTCGTCATTTGCCGCAATAAGCAAAGATTCTTTCGCCTTATCGTAATGTTTGGTTTTATGATAAAGGATTCCACCTCTATAAATGCTCTCTCTGTCTTTAGGGTATTTTGATAAAGTATAATTGTAAAACTTTATCGCCTCGTTATTGTTTCCTATGGATTCGTAATAAATAGCCAAAGTTCTGCTAGGAAAAGCGTTTCCCACTCCTTCTATAATTGAATTTTCAAGCAATCTGATTCCTCTCTCCGAATTTCCGTAATATAATTCCAATTCTCCAAGACGTGGCATAAATATTAAATTATTCGTTTCAATAGCGTAAACTTGCTGATAATATTTTAAAGATTCGAAATAAGATTTTTTTCTGTAGGTTATATCGCCTAGTCTTTCTAAAGCCGTTATATATAAATCGTCTTTTTTGTCGACTATCAATATTTTTTTATAATTCGCTTCTGCTTCTTTTAACATGTTTCCTTTATAATATGCGTTTGCAAGAAGTCCTACCGCTTCGTAAGTGTCGCTATAATTTTTAATTTTTGTAAGTCTCAAATAATATTTAACCGCTCTGTCATAAGAATTTTCTTTTTCGTATAATTCTCCAAGCGAAAGAATAGTTTCGATATCGTAAGGATTCTGTTCCAATATTTGCTCGTAAACTTTTTTTATAGAATCGTAATCTTCCGTTTGCCTATATACTCTAACTAGTCTGCCTACGGAGTCGGATTGCATTTTTGAATTTGCCAAACTTTTTAAATACATTTCTATTGCGCTGTCGGTGTCTCCGGATATTACATATATGTCGCCTAAAATATTTGCAGCTTTGTCGGCATATTCGCTTTTACTCGTTCTTACCAATTTATTTAATGTGTCGTATGCTATGTTTTGTAAGCCTTCGTTTAAAGCGATTATTCCGACATAAAACATAGCTTCGTCGTTTTCTTCCAAATTTAAAACTCTTTCGTAATAACCTTTAGCCAAACGAGGCAAATCTCTGTTCATATAAAATTGCCCTAAAGTTAGTAGGGTAGGGATATAATTAGAATTAATGGTTAAAGTCTCTTCCAAATAATATAAAGCCTGTTCGGGCATTTCGCTTTTCAAATACGATATAGCCATATTATATTTTAAACGCTCGTCCAAATATAAAGAATTAGTCATGTTGTTGAATATGTTAATGGCGTTTATATATTCTCCCGTTTCGTTATATATTTTTCCAAGAAGTATATTGGCATCGTATTCTTTTTTTGGGTCTATAGTCGAACTAATTTCTTTTTTTAAAATCGATTTTGCTTTTCCGTAATCTTTATTGTTATAATATTCTTCAGCCAAAGTATATTCGTCTATGATTTTTGGATTTAAACTTATTTTTCCCTGAACGATTGCAATATTTAAAGAAACTATGGATATTATTCCCAAAGCTCCGATACATAAAATAAATACGATGATTTGTAAATTTTTGTATTTTGACAATCTTTTATAATATGTCTTCTTCTTGTATGCCATCTAAAATTCCATTAATAAATTTATAAGAATCTTTATCTCCAAAAATTTTTGCTATCTCTACCGCCTCGTTTATAATTATAGGTTTCGATATTTTTTCTTTTAAATAAATTAAACTATATATTGACATTCTTATTATAGATTTGTCTACATATTGTATTCTCTTTATATCCCAATTTTTTGAATATTTTTCTATAAGTTTGTCTATTCTTTCCAAATTATTTATAGTTCCTTCGATAAGTTCTTTTGCGAATTTTTTTACAGAATCGTTTATATTTTTATCTTCGTAATCGAAATATAAAACCTCTTCGATATTCATATCTCCGTTATTTACTTCGTAAGCGTATAAAGACATAACGGCGTATATTCTCGCTTGAGTTCTATAACCGTAATTTGATAAATCCAAATCTTTAACTTTCTCTTTGGATTTAACCAAAACTTTTTTCTTTAAGGCTTTTTTAGGTTCTATAGTTTCAGTATTGTTTTTTTTATTATCTTCTTTATTTTTATTATTTTCAGGCATATATTTCCTATAATATAATAATATAAGTTTCGCTTTTTATATTTTCGGAATATATAATATAAAAAATAATTTTAGAGAATTTATCGTTATTGACAAATTGAAAATTAAAAATATCATATAACGTATGTTACAATTAGGCGATTTAATATTATGAATGAAGATTTACATGTTTTAATTATAAACGATTTATGCTCGTATGGAAAAGCTTCGCTTACCGTTAATATTCCCGTTTTGTCGGCTTTCGGTATAAAGGTTTCTCCTCTTATAAGCGTTTTGCTTTCCAATCATTCGGCTTTCGATTCTTTTTGCTCTTTCGATTTAACCAAAGAATTGGAGGCTATAATAAAAGAATTAAAATTAAGAAAACCAAAATTCGATGCTTTTTATATCGGTTGGCTATCGACTGGAAAACAACCCGAAATAGTCGTGGATATAATAAAATATTTTAATTTTAAAACGGTTCTTTTAGACCCGATACTCGGGGATTATGGAAAATTATATTCTTCGATGACCAACGAACATGTAAAATCGATGAAAAAATTGTTGAAATACGCCACTATAGTGACGCCGAATATTACAGAGCTTGCGGTTTTACTCGACAAAGACCCATCGAAAAAATATAGCGAAGAAGAAATAATAGATATGGCAAAAACATTATTCGATATCGGACCTGAAATAGTAATAGTTACGAGCGTAGAAAAAGAAAATAAATTGGGATGTTTATATTATACTAAAAATAAAATTATAACCAAATATTATAATAAAATCGATATGAGTTTTCCTGGAACGGGAGATGCTTTCGGCTCTTCGTTATTAGGATATATATTAAAAGGCGAAACTATAGAGAGCGCATTAAATAAAGCGACAAAATTCGTATATTCTTTGGTTAAAGAATCTTTTAAAGAAGTAAAAGAAGACAAAGATAGAATATACGGAATTTCGATAGAAAAGAGATTAAATTTACTTTGATTATTTTAATAATTTAAATAATTTATTTTAATAATTTGTTTAAAATATTTTGAATTTCTATTTCTATATTTTTTTTGGCTTCCTTATCTTTTCCCCAAATAGCTTTATCGGATGCGGTTTTATAAGATGCCAAAGAGTTTTGTAATAAATTTTCCATATTGTTTTCCATAAGACTTTCCGCTCTGGTTTTATATATTTTTCCGAGTAATTCGTATCCGCTATAATCGTCTGGCGCCAAAGAAATATAAGTCAAAATATAATCGTAGGCGGATTGATAATTTTTAAAATATTCCAAATATACAACCGCTGCCCTATAATTGGCTGCCGCATGATTCTTATTATTTTGAACGACATATTCGTAATATTCGATAGCGTCCTTTTGATTTCCCGCAAGTTCGTTAATATAACCCAATTGATAGCGATAATCTAAATTTGAACTGTCTCCTAATATTGCTCTTTGAATCGAATTCATAGCCTCGTAATAATTATTTATTTTAACATATAATTTGGATAAAGCGTAATAATCTCTGGCATTTATTCTTTGATTAAAACGATTAAAATTAATAGAAGATATTTTATGATTGTCCGCTTCAAAAATACTTTCCACTCTGTCAAGCAAATCGACTTCCATATATTGAGAGGCTCTGTTGTAAGCCTGAAAAGAATAATCGTATAATCTGCTTTTATTATATATTCTTCCCAAAAGCAAATCTCTCGCTCCGTTTATATCTATATATTTTAAAATATTATTAATTATATTGTAGCCTTCTATATTATATTCGTAAACCAAAGCTTCCGCCAATTTTATCATATTATCCATATATGCGGGAGATATATTCAAAACTTCTCTTCTTATATCCGAAAGTTTTACATAAGCGTCTGTATTGTTATAATTGTCAACCGAATTTAAATATATATCGACATATATTTGATTTTTTATAGCTATAGCGTCATAATTATCTTTATTTCTGCTTATGGCAAGATTAGATATGGATTTAGCTTTGTCGAATTGTCGATTATCGTATAGAAAAGTAGCATAATAACCATAAACTATAGATTCTATTTTTTTTATATAATCGATGTCGTAATTTTTTATTTTAAGCTGCTCTATATAAGCGAGCGCTTCATCGTATTTATTATATTTTATAAATTCGTATATTTTATCGGTGATTAAACCCGTATTGTATTTTAAGTCTTCTTCCCAAAATATTGTGGATTGTATATCCGAAATATCCTTGTCTTTTTGAGATTGAGAATAGTCGTTTCCTGATGCTCTTATTTTTAACAAATCTCTCAAAAGTATTACATTATTTATACTTATAGAATTATTGTCGTATTGTTCTTTTAAAATATTTATGGCTCTATCGATAGAACCCAATTTATAATAGGAGTTTGCAATATAACCGATTCTGATTTGCTCTTCGTATCCGCTAAATTTATATCCCGAAAGAAGTTCCATAATATCCACATAATATTCGTTTTTATTCAAAGATTCCACTTTATCTAAAATAATATTAAATCCTATGGAATCCATAATAGAATTTACGGTAGCTCCGTAAGTTTTAACGGTATTTAACAATTCTCTCGCTTTATAATATTCTTTTTTGCTTATTAAATATTTAGAGTATTCTATTTTATTTTCGTCCGAAATATTATATATATCTATTATCTCAGAAATAATTTTATTCGGATAAAAATAATATCCCGCGTTATAAAGCATATTTGCAAAAGTTTCGTATAATCTCGGCTTATTATAGGAATATTCCAAACCGTTTTCTAAAATTTTAATGGCTTCTTTTTCGTTATTTTCGTATAAATAAATTTGCGCAAGTATGGCATAAGCTTCATCGAAAGTTTTATGAACGGAAATAAATCCGTTTAACATATTTTTTGACAATTGATAATTTCCCATTCTTAAATATGTTTTAGCCAAAGCCAAATTTATTTCTGGAAAATCTTTTGAATAGGAAGATAAATTATTTAAAATATTCGTAGCCTCTTCGTATTCTCTATTTTCTATTTTTGAATTCCAATTATATAATTCTCTTTGAACTACGACATTTGAAATTTTTGAATTTAATCTTGCGGCGTCGATTATATTGTTTCCATAACTTAAGTAAGACATTTGAGCGTTGTTATAATTATTTAAAGCGTCAGTATATTGATTTTGCAAAAGGTTAATATCGGCAAATCCTTCGAATCCGTACCCACTTCCCGCTCTCAAACAGGTTGTAAAATATGAGTTTGCGCTTTTTATATCGTTATATTTTAAAGAACTTTTTCCCGCCAAAAATAACCAATAATAATCGTTATTTATTTTGTATGCGAGTATATAAGTTTTTAAAGTATATTCGTAATCGTTTATGGTATCAAAAAAATTTCCCACTATTTCGTATATTTCCCTTTCGTTAAAATACATAGTCAATAATTTCTTGAAATCGAGAGTAGAATAATATATATCGCCCGTTTTATAATACGCCAAACCTCTTATATAATAGAGCATATAATAATCGTTATAAGAAGTTTCAAGCTCGTTGCATAAAGTTATTGCGTCGAAGAATTTAAAATTCTCTACCAATCTTTTTGCGTATTCCAATTTATTTACTAACGCCGATTTTGAATTGTCGTCTAATTTATTAAAAAAATCGTTTGTTTGAACCGAAATGTTGTCAATTTGAATATTTAAGTTTCTGTCATTAACTTTCGAGTAATAATGTAAAATATCGTTAGAATATGCCGAAATATATGTTATAAAAATTATTGTAAATATATTTATTAGTTTCATAGTAATTTCCATTATACTGTTATATTAATCGGAATCTAGACTTATAATTTTAATAGTATGGCTTGAAAATTAATTTAAATATAATTATCATATTTAATAAAATTAATAAAGTTAATTAATAAAATATAAATTATGAATGATATTAAAATTAAATCAAAAGAATTGGTAGATAAACTTATAGAGAAAAAATTAAAAATCACTTCTGCAGAATCTTGCACGGGCGGACTTTTCGCATCTTCAATAACTTCGATTAGCGGTTCTTCGCGTTGTTTCGAAGGTTCTTTTGTTACATATTCCAACGAAATTAAAAATAAAATTATAAATGTAAAAAAAGAAACTTTATTAAATTATGGGGCGGTAAGTAAAGAATGCGTTATAGAAATGGCGGAAAATAGCAGAAAAATAATTAAATCGGATATATCCATAGCGATTAGCGGTATAGCTGGACCAGATGGAGGAAGCGAGGATAAGCCCGTAGGTTTGGTTTGGATTTGTTTATCTGCAAAAAATTATACTAAATCTTATAAAAATATTTTCTTAGGTGGTAGAGATAAGATAAGAGAGGCGAGCGTTATTTTCGCTTTGGATTTGGTTATGGATTTTATAAAAAATTATAAATAATTACTTGTTTATATAAATTAAGATATACTAAAAATTATTTGCAA
>CAZUEE010000117.1:0-6801 GCA_964619175.1 uncultured Brachyspira sp.
ATACAATACAATACAATACAATACAATACAATACAATACAATACAATACAATAAGGATTATTATATATTTTTTATTACAAAAATTATTTACTCCATTTTTATTTTGAGGCGGAGTATTTATAATGGTTAAATTATTTGAAAAGTTAGAGACCGACAAATATATAATAATAAAAATTCTGTTTATAAAAATTACTTTCAAAAAGAAACCTCCAAAGTCAAATATAGATGCAATAGTTTGGTGGATACCTTTTAAAAAATTAAGAAATCAAATTCGCGATTTATTTATAAATTATTATTTTATTATAAATAAATTGACGGATAATTTAAATAATATTAACGATGACATGAATATTCTTAATTATAAAATAAATTCTTTATTTCAGCATGGATATTCGGATATTATAGAAATGAAAAAAAAGAAAATAAAATATAAGAAATTAAAAGTCGCTTTTATAGTAATTTGGCATTCTCAATTTACTATGAATAAATTATACGAAATGATGATTGATAGCGAATATTTTGAACCTTATATAATTTGTTTAAAATCAAATCATGATACGAATTATCATAATAATATATACGAAGAAGCTTTTCGATATCTAAATGCAAAATATAAAAATGTTAGAAAATCATATATGAACGGCAAGTTTATAGATTATTCCAACGATATGGACATAGCATTTTTTCCTATGATACATGATGATTTATTCGATAAATTTTATTCTCCGCCTTATTTATATTCAAAAAATATAGTTATGTATTATACTTTTTACGGATATAATATATCTTTTTCATCTTCGAGCGAATATCCATACGGAATTATGAGAGGAAAATATTTCTTTTTAATGTATAAGGTATTTATGGATACGGCATACTCTTATGAAGAATATTCCAATGCAAGCGGATTTTCTAATAAAAATATGGTTTTAACGGGATATCCTAAATTTGATAATATTAAAGATATAAAAAAAGACATATTAAATCGCAAATTTATAATACTTGCTCCGCATCAGGCTTTACATCATATTGATTTTTGTTCGAGTTTTTTAAAATATTATAAAATCTATAGAGATTTGCCAAAATTATATCCAAATATAGATTTTGTATTTAGACCTCATCCTTTATTAAGACATGTTTTAGAAAATTATTGGAATAAAGAAGAAATAGAAGAATATTATAAAGTAATTAATGATTATGAAAATTGTTATTTAGACGAATCTGCAGAATATTATGATATATTTATTAAATCTGACGCTATGATACATGATTGCGGTTCTTTTTTGGTAGAATATTTAATGCTTAATAAACCCGCGTTATATATGTTGGATGATAAAGAAAAACATTTACGATATTTTAATCAACTTGGAAAAGATTGCATAGATAAATGCTATAAAGCGTTGGAAGAAAAAGATATATTTGATTTTATAGATGAAATTGTTTTAAAAGAAAACGATTTTATGAAAGAAGTAAGAGCCGATTTTATAGAAAAAAAATTAAAAGTTAATCATTTTAGAGTAAACGAATATATATTAGAAGATATAAAAAGAGATTTTGAGGTTGTATAAAAATAAAAACTAAATCATAAAGAGGATTAAATGATTAGGGTAGAAAATAATGAAAAATATATAATAATAAAAATTCTGTTTATAAAAATTACTTTCAAAAAGAAACCTCCAAAGTCAAATATAGATGCAATAGTTTGGTGGATACCTATTAAAGGCTTGAGAGATGCGATTAGAAATATTTATTATGAAGTAAACTATAAATTTAATCTAATTAACGAAAAATTTGATATTCAATATAATTTAAAACAATTAAATAAAGATAATATTCAATATAGTTTTTATATGTTTAATAAATATAAAGAAGAATTGTTAAAACAAAAAGTTAGAAATAAACAAAAAATTAAAGTTATATTTTTAGTAAGTTATAACGCTAAATTTGGAATGGAATCTATTTACCATTCTATGGCTAAAAGTAAAATATTCGAGCCTTATATTCTGATAGTTCATGCAAGAGATAATTTATTTGAAAAAGAGCCAATATATTTTAATGAAGCTTTAGAAAATTATAAATTATTTAAATATTTGGGATATAAAACTTTATTTGCTTATAATATGGAAAATATGAAAGCTATAGATATTGAAAATTTTGAACCGGATATAATTTTTATTAACAATCCGAATATGGATGAATTTAGTATATTTAAGAATATAAATATCAATATTAAATATTTAACTTGCTATATAAATTATTCAATCAATGTGGTAGACAATCCCGAGTATCATTATAATAATAAAAATATTAATAGTTGTTATAAATTTTTTGCAGAAAGTTATTATTGCTATTTTCAACATATGAATATTAATAAAGGATTGAACGCTGTTTTAGTAGGTTATCCGAAATTAGATGATTATAAAAAAGATATAAAAGAATGCAAAATACCTAAAAAAATAGACAATGGAAAGAAAATAATTATTTACGCGCCTCATTGGTCTATAGGCGATTCATATATGAAATTAGGAACTTTTAACTTTTATCATAAATATTTTTTAAATTTACTTAAAGAAAATCCTAATATCAATTTTGTTTTTAAGCCTCATCCCGATTTAATATATAGAATTATCGATTCAAAAATTATGGATATAGAATATTACGAAAATTATATAAAAGAATGGGACAACTCGAATAACGGAATATATATCAACGAGGGAAATTATATAGATTTGTTTAGAAAATCGACATGTTTGATTACAGATTGCGGTTCTTTTATAGCCGAATATTTGCCGAGCGAGAATCCTTGCATTTATTTAATCAATCCCGAAAAGGAAAATTTAATTGAAAGGACATTTAACGATTTTTGCAAACCGATAATAAACAGTTATTATCTCTGTTATAACGAAGAAGATATAGAAAAATATTTTAACGAAGTGATTATAAACGGCAACGATTATATGAAAGATAAAAGACTTAAAACAATGGAAAATAGTTTCATTAATTTAGGTTCTGCGGGAAAAACCATAACGAATTATTTAAGCGATATATTCGTAAATAAATAAGGAGGATTTTATGATAGATAAAATAGATAAAAAAGAAGCTATGAGTTTATATTTGGCGTTTAGATATTTGCCTAAAAAAGATTATGGTTTCAGCGATTTGCTTATTCCAAAATATCCTAATATTAAAAAAGATGATTTATATCCCGTAAAAGATTCAAACGATATAGACAAATTTTTGAAAGAATATTTAAGTAAAAATATTGATAAAAACACGGGTATATTATTAAGCGGCGGAATAGATTCGGCTATTTTGGCTTCGTATTTACCTAAAGGCACTAAAGCTTATACGATATATTTTCAAGCGGAAGATTCTATAGACGAGAGTATAAAAGCTAAAGAATATTGTAAAGTTTATAATTTAGACCATAGAACTGTAAATGTATATTGGGAAGATTATTTACAATTAGCTCCCAAACTTATGGAACATAAACAAGCGCCTTTGCATGCTATAGAAGTCGCCTTATATAAAGCCGGTATGGAAGCTAAAAAAGATAATATAAATAAATTAATAGTAGGAAACGGAGCGGATTCGAATTTTGGAGGTATGGATAAATTATTATCAAAAGATTGGTTGTTTGACGAATTCGTTAATAGATATACTTTTATAATGCCAAATAAAGTTCTTAAAGAATACTCGAATATAGAATATATATACGAACCTTTTAGGAAAGGAGAATATATAGATTATTTAAGTTTTTTAAATAGAGTTCATGGAGTTGGAATAATTCAGGCTTTTGAAAACGCTTTTTCATTAGCGGGAATAGAAGCCATAGAGCCTTATGAGAATGTTTATTTAAATGATAAATTGGATTTAAACAAAATAAGAAATGGAAACAGTAAATATTTGATTAGAGAATTATTTAAACAAAGATATCCAAATTTTGATGTAGCAGAAAAAATACCGTTTAGAAGACCTATGGAAAAGTGGCTTTTAGATTATAACGGAAACGATATAAGAAAAGAATTTATAAGTCAAAATATAGGTTCTTTATCGGGCGACCAAAAATGGCTCGTATATTGTTTGGAATGGTTTATGAATATAAATAATTTATAAATTTTATAAAAGGAAAATAAAAAATGAAAGTTTCTATAGCGGAAGCGAAATCCTACGATATGGAAGATATTAACGAATCTTTAGATATTTTATTCGAAGATTTAAATATGGATAAAGAAAAACCGTTTAAGAATTTAATAAAACCTAATGACAATGTATTTATAAAACCTAATTGGGTCTCTTCGAGATGGCGTAAATCATGCGAACATAAAGACGATATATATTGCGTTATCACTCATCATAATGTAATAGAAGCCGTATGCGACAGAGTTGTAAAATCTTTGGAAGGAAAAGGTAAAATTATAATAGGAGATAATCCTTCGATAGATGCCGATTTTAACGAATTAATGGAGCTAACAAATATAAAGCGACTAGAAAATAAATATAAAGGTTTAGTGGAAATATTGGACTTAAGACCTTTATTTTGTGACGATTTAAAAAATTATGGAAAAAAATATTTAATGAAAAAACAAACGGGCGACCCTAAAGGAGGAATAACCGTAAATTTACAAAAAGAATCTCTTTTTTACAAAATGGACCCGACATTATTTAGAGGAGTATTTGACGAGAGAGAAGAAACGATTGAATCTCATAGCGGCGATAATCAATTATATACTTTTTCTTCGAGTATTTACAATTCTAATCTTTACATATCCATCCCTAAATTAAAGACTCATCATAAGACGGGAGTTACTTTAAATTTGAAGGGTTTAGTCGGTTCTATAATAAATAAAAATCAACTTGTTCATTGGAAAGTAGGATATCCGAATATAGGCGGAGACGAATATCCGAATAAAGAAATTTATGAGAAAATGCAAAAAGAGAAAATTCAGGAGCGAGGAGCTTGGCCGGGAAACGATACTATATGGCGTATGGTATGCGATTTATATAACGCTTTTTCAAATAGAAACGGTAGAAATTTTACTATTATTGACGGAATTATGGGAGGAGAAGGTCAAGGTCCTTTTTGTCCTAATTCTGTAAATTCTAAAACGTTTTTAGCGAGCGAAGATTTGCTTTTGGCGGATATTGTGGCTACAAGATATATGGGCATTAATCCATATAATATAAGTTATTTAAATTATTTTATAGAAAAACGCGCTATTGATATTGAAGATATAGAAGTTTTTATAAATCATAAAAAGAAAGAAAATTTTTTTAATAACTACGATAAATATCTTGATTTTGCAGTAAAAGAATTGTGGAAAGAAATAAAAATATTTAATTAATTTAAGGGTTTATATATGATATTAGGTTATACATCTGGAGTTTACGATTTATTTCATATTGGGCATTTAAATTTATTGAAAAATGCTAGAGGTTTATGCGATAAATTAATAGTTGGAGTTTCCGTAGACGAACTTGTAAAATATAAGAATAAAAAAGCGGTTATACCTTTTGAAGAGAGAATAGAAATAGTAAGAAATATTAAATATGTAGACTCGGCAATTCCTCAATATGAAATAGATAAATATAAAGTTTGGGAAAAGATAAAATTTGATATTTTATTTGTTGGAGACGATTGGTATGAATCCGACAGTTGGAAGATTATGGAAGATAAATTTAGAAAAGTCGATGTGAGAGTAGTTTATTTTCCATATACCAAAGGGACGAGTTCCACGCTTATTAATGAAATACTGATAAAAACTAGAAACAATATTTAAAATTAATATATCTTAAAGGAGAAACGATGAATAAAAAAATTATAGATAGTTTAGCTTGGTGGATTCCCGTTAGAAAATATAGAGATAAATTTAGAGATTATATAAATAACAAATTTAAAAATCATATAATCGGAAACATTGTATTAATAACGGGGCAAAATTGTAATTTAAAATGTAAAGAATGCGCTAACTTTTCGCCATATCTTCGAGGAATTTTGCCGTTTTATAGTTCGCAAGATATAATAAACGATTTAAAAATACTTACAAAAAATATCGAATTTGAACAATTGCAAATTCAAGGCGGAGAATTCTTTATACATCCCGAACAATATAAAATATTAAAATATATAGCAAGAAATAAAAAAATAAAAAATATTTTGATTGCAACAAACGGTATGATTATTCCGAATGAAAAAATTTTAGATTTGATTAAAAAGAATAAAAACATAAGCGTAAGAATATCAAATTATGGAAATATCAATAATGCTCAATCTCTAAAATTAAAAGATAAACTTGATAAATACGGAGTAAATAATTGGATGCATTTATTTGCAAGTGGCAATTGTTATTGGAATTATTGCGGAGATATAAATATGGAGAGATTGAGTAGGGATGAAATGCTTTATTATTATAAAAATTGTATTTTTGCCAAATACTGTCTTACATTAGAAAACGGTTTGGTGTCGATATGTTCGCGCGCCACGATTGCTCATTTAGTTCAAAATTTTGAATTGTCCGACAAATGCGGCATTTATATAAGAGATAATTTTAATTTGAGTAAATTTTTAAAATTTGCCGAAGAGAAACCGCCCGTTGAGGCATGTTATTATTGTTATGGCACAGAAGGAAAACAAATAATTCCCGCAGAACAAATGAATATAGAAGAATTGCAAGAAGCTTTAAATTATGTTAAAGCAAGACAAGACAAGACAAGACAAGACAAGACAAGACAAGACAAGACAAGACAAGACCTTGTAATATTTGAATATACCAATAAAAAAGCGGCATAGAATGTTTATTTATT
>CAZUEE010000118.1:0-6787 GCA_964619175.1 uncultured Brachyspira sp.
CGATTTATTGACATGGCAATCTGCAAAAATCTAAATTCCAAATAACAAGGGATTTCTTCTTATAGAACACAAAGTAAATACTTTGCATGCTTTTCTCTGGAGTGTTAATGCAAGGGCTTCCCACGGGGACGAAAAACGAAAGCACCTTGGTTATTAAAATTTATTATACGAATTACTCGCCCAATGCTATATGCCTTACGGCAAAGGAGGACTTTAGTCTAGAGCGTAGACTAATAATGACAGATTTTTTATTGTCTTATTTTAATTAAATATTTATAAATTATATAATATCCTATAAATTTGTAATGCATAATAAATTCAATCTTCTATTTTTATCGACTTTATGGCGTCCAAACAAATTTCTCTATTTTCTTCTCCATTGTAAGTAAACCAAATAAGCAAAGACAATTTATTTGTAACAGCGGCAACCGTTATTATATTATCTTCGTTATTCAATTTTTTTTCGTAGGCGATATTTTTTATATTATCCGCTTCTATTTTTATATTCAACGGCTTTCCCTTATCTTCGTCCGCTATATCCATCTGTTTAATCACGTAATCCATTATAATATCTGTTTCTTCGTTTGAAAAAGTATAAACTTGCATCGCTATATAAATATTAATATCTCTGAATTCGACTAAAGTTTTATCGCTTCGATTCATATTCATACGCATAGGCAAAACGATTGTAAATCCGCCCGCTATGGAATATCGCGCTTTCTCCGTTCTAAATCCTATACTAATGTTTTGCTTAATATTATTTTTATTTTCTTCAAAAAACTTTACCAAATTATAATCGTCCAAATATTCTGCTACTTTTATTAAAATATTATAAGGATATCTTAAATTTTTATCTTTTTTATAAGCTTCTTCAAAAGAATAAATTATTTCTTTATAAAGCTTTTTTTCTTTGTCGTCTATAACCTCTCTAAACGGAAAATAAAGCCATATAAGACTTGTTAAACTTTTAAACCAAAATTGAGCGTCCATTTCCTCGTCGTTCCAAATAAAAAAATCTTTAGAAAATTTTTCTTTATATTCTTCGTTAGCGCTAATGAAATCCGCAAACCAAGTTTTTCCCCAATATCCCAGAGTTGAAAGAGCGAAATATTCTTTTTCTATTATAGGATAATCGTAAGGCATAGATATCATGAAATTTCCAAAGCCTTTATCATGATGTTCCAAAAGCATTTTCGAATAATCGGTTAAAGAATCTATAAAAAATTTTTTGAGTTTATTAAAATCTCTTTCTATAAAATAACCGCTCGGGTCTTTATAATCTTCGCTCTCTTCAAATGTTATATCGAGTCTTCTCGCTATTCTATCCAAAACATTAATAATAAATTTATGATAGCCAGCTCCAAAAGTTCCCGTGCTTACCGTTACAAATAAAGTATTATCCTTATATTCAAAATACATCGGGTCTGAAGTTGGATGAAACGAATATATTAAAGTATTTTCATTTTCTATTATAGAATATTCCGACATCATTATAAGCGGATTGATACTAACTTCATTTAAAGACGAAACTATAGCTTTAAATAATCTATCTCGAATAGGAATAACTCGTTTATTGTCAAATTTGGCGTTCAGTAAAAATTCTACATTCATACATATTATTTCATTATATAATATTTTGTAAATATAATTATAATAACATTTTTAATTATTTTATCAAGTATTTGTTTAAATTATGACTTTATTTCTTACTTTTTATTATGAAAACTGCAATTTATAGTATGGTCGTTAATAATTCCTATACCTTGCAGATAACTGTAAATTATAATCGTTCCCGTAAATTGAAATCCTCTTTTAATCAAATCTTTGCTTATCAAATCGGATAATTCGTTTCTTGCGGGCAGATTGTCTGTGGGTTTTAATTTATTGTCTATTCTTTTTCCTTTTGTAAAACTCCAAATATATTTGTCGAAACTTCCGAATTCTTTTTGAACTTCTATAAATTTATTTGCGTTTGTTACTAAAGCGTTTAATTTTCTTTTATTTCTAATTATTCCTTCATTGTTTAAAAGTTTTTCGATTTTTTTAGAATTATATTTAGCTATTTTGTTATAATCAAAATTGTCGAAAGCCTCTCTCATATTTTCTCTTTTATCTAAAATGCATTTCCAACTTAATCCCGCTTGCATTCCTTCGAGTATAAGCATTTCAAATAATTTTCTTTCGTCATGGCAAATACGACACCATTCTTCGTTATGATATTTTATTTCAATTTCGCTTTTAGCCCATCTACATATACTCATTTGAAATCCTGAAATTTTATTATTTGTATCATTCTATATTTATATTTGATTCGCAACCATCAACTTTTATATTATAGTTTCCTTTTTTTAATTCCATAGAATAGTTATCTTTTTCGCTCGATATATTTACTATTTTTTCTTTATTATATTCTTCTTTTCCATATTCTATAATGCAATAATTTTTTATATCTCTAATATTTAAATAATATTCTTCGCCGTTTTTACTAATTTCTATATTATTAAAAATATATATTTCGTTATTATCGTTTTCATCATTATCGCCCCTTGCGTCAAGAGGTTTCATCTTTAAGAAAAAAGACATGGATTCTATCACATTATTTTTTATTTTAATGGCGGATTTTTTTCCCGTTATGTCGAACATTTCGGAATCATTGATATTTTCCATAATAAACAAATCTGATTTTAAATTATTTGCTTTTATTTGAAGTTCCAAATTATTTTCAAGTTCATTTAAAAATTCTTTGGACACTTTAAGTCCGTCTATATATTTTATAATTTCTTTATCGTATTTTTCATTATTCATATTCTAAATAACCCCGCTAATTATTATAATTCATCGTTAAAATTATTTTTAAAATTTTCTTTTAATTCTTTTTTTATTTTATTTATAATTTTTGTAATCGCATTAACGCTTATATTGAAAAGTTTCGCTATAAAAGAATGCGGAACATTAAGTTTTATCGCTTGAAGTTTTTTTATTCTGTTTTGTTTTTTACTCGCTAAATTGATAGTCCAAAGTCCTTTGCTTTTATATTCCGATATTTTCAAATTTATTTTCGCTATAGAATCTTGAAGTTTAATTATATCATCGTATTTATGTATATAAGTCGCTCTAGCTTTTTCTATTATCGAATAAGCCTCTTCGTAATTTATATTAAAAAAATTCATTAAAGGTTTAGTTATAAAATTTATAACTAATTCCAAATTATGAATAAAAAAAACAAGCGAATCTCTATTTGAAAACGCGCTTTCTATATAATTAAATATTTTTAAGGATATATTTTCTATATCGTAGCTTTCGTTAATCGAATTAAGCGAATCGATGGAATATTTTTTAGAATCGTATAAAACATCATGCAATGTTAAAGTTTCTCTGTCGCATAAGGGAGCGTCCATCGACACTTCGGTTTTTTTGTATTTTTCTATTCTCTTTTTATAATCGACAAAATTTAAATAACTGTTTCTTAAAGTATATGTGAACCAAGTTATAAATTTAGTTTCGGTTTCGTTATATTTTAATAAAATATTTTCTATTCTTTCTATATAATATAAATAAAAATCCAAAGCGGTTTCATGGCATACTCCAAAAACTTTTCTTGGATAATTATAAATATATTTCGACAAATGATTGTTAATCTCCTTAAAAGTTATAGCGCTTCTTAAGGCTTTATATTCTAACACCGCTTTTTTAATAAACTCGTCTTCTATACGCATATTTATTCCTCTTCGCCGTTTATTTCGCCCACTCTCGTTTTAATTTCAACTACTATTATATCAGTTTCTTTTTTTATATTTTTAATAATATTTAGTCTATTCATAGAAATTTCGTTAGCCCATACGGTATCCGTTACGGTTAATGTTAGAATTCCATTTTTAAAAAACGAAGGATAGCAAATTTTGGAAATAGTATCGCCGATTATTAAATCCCATTTTTGAGCTATTTTAAGATAAGAAAATAAATTAATATTTTTTTTGGAATTTTCTTTAGAATATTCGTTTAATATATTTTGTATAGTATGCATAATATTTCCAAAAATATGTTAATTATTCGTATACGATTTTATTTCTTCGTCTTCGTTATACTCGTAATTATCGTTAATATTTTGAGAATTTTCCGTAAAACCAAGCAAAGTTTTAACTCTCGCTATAGAATCCGAAACATTCTTATAATTTTTATCCAATTTATAAACATCCTCGTAAAGTTGAAGAGCCGAAGTATAATTTTTATTTCTCTCGTAAGTGGCGGCAAGATTAATCATGTAAACTACATTATTCGGACTATATATATTTGCCTTTAGAAATGATGTTTCCGCCAATTTATAATCTTCCGTGTATAAATATAAAAGCCCTAAAAAATTATTTACATAGGCATCGTTTGGATTCAAATCTACAGAGTGCCTTATAGATTCTATAGCTTCGTTGGTTTTTTCGAGTCTATACAAAGCGTATCCTTTTTGAAAATATAATTTTGGCGAAAATCTGTTTATAATGATTCCGTTTCTTGTAACTTTAAGCATATTGTTATAATCTTTTTGATTCATATAAATATTTGCAAGTATTTCAAAATATTCTATCTTCAAAATAGGAGAATTATTTATTTCGTATTCGAATAATTCCGCCGCTTTACTATAATTTTTAGAATTATAATATCTATATGCATTGTCTATATTGGTTTTATTATACTCGAAATTCTGCGTATATAACAAATCGAATATTAATAATAAAAACAATATAAATAAAAAGTTTATTCTAGTTTTCATCTTTCTTAAAACTCTGCAATCTAAAATCGTTTATCATAGCCGAAGCGTAAGCTAAAGTGGCGTTATAAATTTCCTCTTTATTTTTTCCCTTAAAAAAAGAAAATACTCTCGGAGGCAATGAATCGGGAAGTATTATTTTATTGTCAAAACTTTTTTTTAACGCCATATTTTTTATGCTATCCATTTTATCGATAAAAGAATGCAAGAAAAATCCCGACTCTTTAAGTATAAACTGTTCAGAGCGAGCGACTCCCGTTCCTTTTTCCAATGCGAATACATAATCCGAAAATATTTGCGGAACTTTCCATTCTCCGACTGGCATAACGAATATTTGAAATTTATTGTCGTAATCTTTTATCGCTGTTTCTATAACATAATCACTCGCTTCTTTTGAAAAATATCTTATAACGCAAAAGCAATTATATAATTCCTTAAAAGCTCCGTATAGATGTTTTATTTCTTCGTCGGCTTTGGGATGAACATCTTCTATGGGATATTTTTCAACGGCGTTTCTAAATTTCTCTATCATACTATCGACTTTATTCATAAAAGAATTTTCTTTAGCCTTTTTTTCTTCAGCCTGCTTTCTTTCTTGTTCCAATTCCCGCTCTCTTAAAGTATTTTTTATATCTTCCAATATATTTATTTCAAGTAGTAGAAAATTTGACAAATCCTGTCTCGTTTGCAAAGCCTCTCGATATCTATTGTTGAAACTTTCCACATTATAAATTTTATTCCCATATTTTTTAGCGCCCTCTTCATATTCGCCTCTAATTTTTGACAGTGTGGCGTTTATTTCTTTGTCGCTTAAACTAGGCATATTAACTCCTTTGTAATTTTTTGTAACATTTTTTATAGTGTTTGATTATATTATTTTTTTTTACAAAATCAATATATAAAAATTTGTATTTATTATTAATAGTTATATAATTTTATTTTAAATTCAAGGTTGGAAATAAAAATGAAAAAAATAAAAGTAAAAATTAAATGCAAGAACGAAATTAACTATAATATTCTTATAAAAAACGGAATATTAAAAAATACGGGAAAATTGGTAAAAAAATTATTAAACGGAAATAAAGTTTTAATAGTAACGGACGATATTGTGGAAAAACTATACGTTAGTAAAGTCAAAAAAAGTTTGGAAAAAGAAGATATAATAACTTCCGTTTGCGTTTTAGAAAATGGCGAGGCGAATAAAAATATAGACGGCATAGAAAATATATATTCCGCTTTGGCTCAAAATGAACTAAGTCGGCATGATATGATAATCGCACTCGGAGGCGGAGTTATAGGCGATATGTCGGGATATGCAGCGGCTACTTGGATGAGAGGAATCGATTTTATACAAATTCCAACTACTCTTTTGGCATGCGTAGATTCTTCCGTTGGAGGAAAAACAGGAATAAATATAAAAGAAGGCAAAAATCTTGTCGGGGCTTTTCATAGTCCCAAACTCGTTATAATCGACAGCAAAATATTAAATTCTCTTCCTAAAAGAGAATTTAATGCGGGAATGTCGGAGATTGTCAAACATGCGTTACTCTTTGACGAAAAATTACTTCAAACTATAGAAAATCATTATAATAATAAAAATGATAGTAAAGAATTGGATATGGATTTTATACTTCAAAGAAATTGCGAATTAAAATCTCATATAGTTCAAATAGATTATAAAGAAAAAAAAGAGAGAATGTTTCTTAATTTTGGACATACGATTGGACATAGTATAGAAAACGCGTCGGGTTATGGAATATTACTTCATGGAGAAGCTATCGCTATAGGAATGATTTTTGCTATAGAATACGGAATAAAATTGGGAATAACTAAAAATAAGAAAATTTTATATAGGGCTAGAAATATTTTGTATAATATAGGACTTCCGATTGATGTTCCATATAATATAAATTTAAAAGAAGCTATAAAATTGGATAAAAAAAGAAACGATGAAAAAATTAATTTCGTATTTTTGGAAGATATTGGAAAACCTGTGATAGAAAAGGTAGATATTGATAGTATAATATA
>CAZUEE010000119.1:0-6751 GCA_964619175.1 uncultured Brachyspira sp.
GGACTTTACAGGCAGAATTATTGCGGATGTAAATTTAGTATGAGAGATTGAATATTATTTCAATATCGCGCCCGTATTTGCAGATTGAACGAGCTTTCTATATCTTCCAAGCCAACCTTTAATTTCATCCAACGGTTTTATAGGAATTTCTTTTTTTCTATTTTCCATTTCTTCTTCGGATATTTCAAGATTTATCGAATGATTTGGAATATCTATACTTATAATGTCGTTTTCTTTTATAAATGCTATTTCACCTCCGCTTGCAGCTTCGGGAGAAACATGTCCAATCGAAGCTCCTCTCGATGCTCCAGAAAATCTTCCGTCCGTTATTAACGCTACATCTTTATCCAATTTCATTCCCGCCAAAGCAGAAGTTGGATTTAACATCTCTCGCATACCGGGACCGCCTTTAGGACCTTCGTATCTTATAACCACCACATCTCCTTTGTTTATTTTTCCCGCATATATCGAAGTTATGGCTTCCTCTTCCGATTCGAATACTCTTGCTGGACCTTTATGAACGAGCATTTCATCCGCTACAGCCGACCTTTTTACCACGCATCCGTCTTTCGCTATATTTCCCCAAAGAACCGCTATTCCTCCAGTTTTGCTGTAAGGATTTTCTATATTTCTTAAAACTTTATTATTTTTATTAATCGCGTTTTTTATATTTTCAGAAATCATTTTTCCCGTCACAGTTATAAGAGAGGTATTTAAAAATCCTCCTTTTTCAAGCTCTTTCATAACCGCAGGTATTCCTCCCGCTTTATATAAATCTTCTATATAATTTGGACCAGCTGGCGCTAAATGACATAAATTTGGAGTTTTGTCGCTTACTTCGTTTATAGTTTTTAAATCTATTGGAATTCCTGCTTCGTTCGCTATAGCAAGCAAATGCAAGACGCTGTTTGTGGAACATCCCAAAGCCATATCCACAGCCAGCGCGTTTTTAAAAGATTCCGAAGTTATTATATCCAAAGGTTTAATATTTTTTCTTAATAATTCCATTACTTGTATTCCCGCTTTTTTTGCTAGTGAAGTTCTTGCAGAATAAACGGCTGGAATAGTTCCGTTTCCAGGTAGGGCAATTCCCAAAGCTTCGGAAAGACAATTCATACTATTAGCCGTATACATTCCCGCACATGAACCGCAACTTGGACATGTATTTTGAGCGAAATCTTCGAGTTCTTCGTCATTTATTAAATTTGCCTTTTTTGCTCCAACCGCTTCGAATATGCTCGATAAACTTATTTTTTCCTCGTTATGGTCGCCAGGAAGCATCGCTCCTCCGCTTATAACGATTCCCGGTATATTCATTCTTAAAAGCCCCATTATCATTCCCGGAACAATTTTATCGCAATTCGGTATAAGAACGACTCCGTCAAGCCCATGAGCTACAACCATACTTTCAACCGAATCGGCTATAAGCTCTCTCGAAGGCAAAGAATATTTCATTCCCAAATGTCCCATAGCGATTCCGTCACAAACTCCTATAGAAGGTATAAGTAT
Organism: uncultured Brachyspira sp.; assembly: GCA_964619175.1. Taxonomy (GTDB): domain Bacteria; phylum Spirochaetota; class Brachyspiria; order Brachyspirales; family Brachyspiraceae; genus Brachyspira. The sequence goes on from CAZUEE010000119.1 coordinate 1,510, forward strand.
CGGCGTTCCTCCTCCTATCAACACTCCCGTTTTAACCGCTTGTGAAAGTTTATCCAAATGAATATGTCCCGGAACAATCTCGCTGTATGCCGAAATAACTCCAATCAAAGGTCTTTTTAGCTCTTCGTCAGTATAACCCATAGAATAAAATAAAGACCTATTCGGCGCTCTTTCGTCTCCTTTTAATACTCTGTCGCTTCTTAAAGAACTGTTTTCTCTGAAACTCATAATTATCTCCCCATTTTATGATAAAATTATATTATATTAAAAAATATTAGTTTGTCAAAAATATTATTTTCTCTCGCTTTCTATAGATTTATTATAACTTGCAAGTATAGTTTCTATAAGTCCGCTTCTTAGATTTTTTTCTTCCAATTTTTCTACGCCTTTTATGGTTAAACCAGACGGAGTGCATACGGCGTCTTTAAGTTCAGCTGGGTGTTTGCCCGATTCCAATACCATAGTTCCTACGCTTTTAAATAATTGCGCTGCTGTTTCTATTGAAGTTTTTCTGTCGATTCCCATTATTACTCCCGCGTCGCTCATAGACTCTATTAAAATATATAAAAAGGCTGGAGAACATCCCGCGATAGCCGTATAGGAATGCATAAGATTTTCGGGAATAATTTTTACCATCGCTACTTTATTAAGCAAATCTACTATTTCGTTTTTAACGGTTTGATTTTCGTTTTCTACTATAGCTATAAATCCGTTGCAAGTTTTAACGGGAGTATTAGGCATAATTCTAATTACTTTTTTCGTTTCAAATAATTTTATTAAATCGTTGTTTGAGATAGAAGCCGCTACGCTTATTATTGTGGCGTTTATTTTTATATGCGATTTTATCTCTTTTGAAATATTTTCAAACATATAAGGTTTTACGGCGATAAATAATATATCCGATTCGCCGGCGACTTTTTTATTGTCGTTATAAGCTTTAATTCCGATGTTTTTTTCAAGAGATTCTTTTTTTTCTTTAGTTTTTACGCTCGCTATTATATTTTTTTTGTCGATTCCAGATTTAATAAAACCTTCTATTAAAGCGCTTCCCATAGAACCCGCTCCGATAAATCCGATTTGCATATTTACTCCTTCAAAAAATTTAAAAATATTATATTTAAATTATTTAGTATCTTCTATAACAAACATCGTGGCCATCATTTTGGCAAGCATATTGTCATCTTCGTCTTTTAAAGTCGCTTCCACGACTATTAACTTTTTCCCCTGATTTATAACTTCTCCTATTCCGATTACTTTTTTGGCAATAACGGGACGCATATAATTAATTTTTAATTCGGAAGTAACTATATGGCAATTTTGAGGAATTACGGTAAAAGCTGCAAATCCTCCCGCCGTATCCAATATTGCAGCTACCATTCCTCCATGCATATAACCTGCGCTTTGGGAAAGTTCCTTTTTGTTTTCGCAAGATAATATGGCTTTTCCTCTTTCTATATTTTCTAATTTCATGTTTGTGAAAGATAGAAATCCCTCATTGTTAAAAACATTTCTAGCTTTTTCTAAAAAATCTTTGTCCATTATATTCATTATAAATTCCTTTTGTAAATTATAAAATCAAAATTATATTATAAAATTTATGTATGAGTTTCCCATTCGTAATCGTAATTATATTCTTTATAATTTCCCTTAAACACTACGGCTTTAACGATTAGTTTTTCATCCAATATAACCAAATCGGCGATATATCCTTCTTTTATTCTGCCGTATCTATTGTCTATATTCATAGCTTGAGCAGGATAAAGTGAAGCCATCTTCAAAGCCTCTTCCAAAGTTGCGCCAACTTGATTTACGACATTTCTGACCGATTGACTCATCGTAATGGAAGAGCCTCCCAAAGTTCCGTTGTCGTCTATGAGCTTCTTTCCATCTCTATGCAATTTTGTTCCCGCCCAAATATATTCTTTTATGTCTGGGGCTTCCGCTGGAGGAATCGCGTCCGTTACTATGCATATATGTCCCGGTTTTAATTTATAAGCGAGTTCTATAGAAGCAAAATCGCAATGAACTCCGTCGCATATTAAACCGGCGTATATATTTTTAGTTTCCAAAACTGCGCCAACCGCTCCGGGCTCTCTCGCTCCCCAAGGTCTCATAGCGTTAAATAAATGCGTGGCAAAAGTTATTCCGTAAGGTATTTTTTCTTTTATTTCGTTATAAGTGGCGTTCGTATGTCCCGCAGAAACCACTTTTCCCGCGTTGGCGAAAATCTCTATAACTTTTCCGTCAACCATTTCGGGCGCTACGGTAATCATAACGCATTTTGAAGCGTTTATTTTATCAATCATATCTTTATCGGGATGTCTTATAAATTTATCGTTATGTATTCCTCTTTTTTCATGCGATATATAAGGTCCTTCAAAATGTATTCCCAAAACTCCCAATACCGACAAATCTTCTACATTATTGAATAAATCCATTATTTTAAGCATATGATTATCATCGTTGGTTATTATGGTAGGCAAATACGAAGTGCATCCGTATCTTTGACAAACTTCGCTCATATTTTGCAAGGTTTCGATAGTGGGATTAAGATTAATATCGTATCCGCCTATTCCGTTGACTTGCAAATCTATATATCCCGGCGCTACGATTTTTCCTCCCAAATCTATTCTCGTTATAACAGCGTCAACATCTATTTCTTTTTCTACGCTTTTTATAATATTATTTTCTATGACTATGCAATATCCCTCTATGAATTTTTCTCCGTCAAATATTTTTATATTCGTTAAAGCATAATAAGATTTATATAATCCTTTAATCAATTCTTTCGGATGCAAACTTTTGCTTTCCAAACTTTTTGCATATTTATAAGTTTTTACTTTTAAATTTTCGCTCGCCTCTTCGTCTGCTACGATTATTAATTTTTTATGTTTTTGCAATATTGAAGCGGGATAAAATTGACTAATTTCTCCTTCCACGCAATGCGATAGAGCGTCTGCAACTTCGTAGCCTTTCGCTATAACGAGTATATATTTAGAATCGAAAGCTTCTTCAAAACCCAAAGTATATCCTTCTTTAGGAAAAGATTCCGCCGTGATTTTTATTTTTTTTGCTTCGTAGTTTCTTATTATTTCGCTTATTCTCTTATCTCTAACGCTTCCTTCCAAAGAAGAGCTTGGAGTATTGAGTAAAAAACTTCCGTCTTCAGCCAAAGAGTCTATCAGTAAAGTTATTCCGCCCAAATCTTTTATCAAATTTGCAATTCTCTTCGCCTCTTTTTTTCTGTCGGAAACGAAACTATCGAACAGATGAATATTCTCTTTAGGCAAATCTATGAACTTAAAAAAATTATCCTCCAAATATTTTTGCGATATATTAGAATCTATATATTCTCCCGAAGAAACTATATGAATATTTTTAAACGAAATTATATTATCGTTATAAAAAGAAAGAAGTTTTTGATAATATGATTTATCTATATATCTTACGGGAAAAGACAAAACGAAAGGCTTATTTTTATCGGAGTAGTCGAGTATGCATTTTGCCGTATAATAAGCCGCCCATTCGTAAACGCTTTCGTCAGTAATAATTATTCTCATTTAATGCCTCCGTGAATTTAAAGTAAAAATTAAAGCGGCGATTATTATATCATTTTATATATTTTATGTATATATAATTTTTTGCAAAAATTATTCTTAAACTTTATTTGTTGTCAAAAAATAATCTCGCTTACGATTGAAATTACCCAAGTAATTCAAATTTGCAATTTTATTTTGTAGAATTGCTACGATTTTATTTGTTGTAAATATTACAATGGCGGTAAAAATCGGATTGCTTACACCATGCCTGCACGATGGCTATAAGATTATGTTAACTTCTTTTATAACTTTATTACTTTGCTGTAAATTTCTTATTTTTTTTACATAAATAGAGTTTTTTTGCTTGACTTTTGTTAAATACTTATTATATTATAAGTATAGAGAGTGAGGAATCTATAATTTATAATAAGGAGTGAGTTATGATTCAAACAAAATCGTCAAAAGTTTTACCTAAAGCTCTAAAGAAAATAGTTATTATTTTATTAATAATGGCATTTAGTATCGGTATAATTGCCTGCAGTGGCGATGCGATTACGGGAAGCGGTGGAAGAGGTTATACGAGCGTAACCGATGGCGGTGGTTTACCTGAAAATCCAGATAGTCCAGATACTCCAGATGTGCCGGGCGATACTAATAGCGGTGGAAACACTGGCGGCGACACGAATACCACCGGAGGAAATACGGGAGGCAATACAAATACTACGGGCGGGAATACCGGTGGCGATACTCCTCCAAGTTTACCAGGCGATAATCCGGGCGATTATTACGACCTTCGAGTTCCTTTCGTAGTCAAAACAGGTTTTACTAATGTAAGTTATAAAGACACAAACAAATTAAAACAATTATGGTTTGACCAAATCAACAGAAAAGGCATGAACGATGGAAAAGTTTTCGCTATAAAAAATAAAGACAATAATAGAGGCATCAATAATTTTCAACAGAAACATACTTGGGGAAAATATAGCGCACGAGATTATTTTTACTTCAAAGACAATGGCGATATAGTTTATAAAGAAGAACCAGATACTGTTATCAAAAAATTTCTCGGAGCCGTTATAATTAGTTATAGAGATGTGTCGATAGATAGAGGACATATACAGTCGGTTTATCGAGGACAAGATAACCGTAAGGCTATAGTAAAAATTAAATGGAGCGAAAGGAAACAGAATGGAAAACCGCTTTATACAGTTGGAGGACTTTACGCTAACACTATGACTACAGAAGGGGCAAGAAATAAATATTATGGCGACGACCATTTTAAATATGGGATATTTGACTTTATAGCTTTTCGGCATGATGTAGAAGATTTCCATAACGGATATAGTTATAAAAATCATCAATTTGAAAGACAATATATAACTCCAGGCTTTTTGGAAGTTTTCGTTATGGCTGACTACTTTTATGATTTGCCGGCTGGTGGATGCGCTGCCCTTCATTCTTACCACCCTTATTATGGAAGTGGAAATACAACTAATGGTTTTACGCCAAAAACTATGAATTATATGACTAATTATAATTTATATTTGGCGCAAAGACCTGAGTATATATTAAATTTGCTTAATTGCACCATCGAATTTACGGATGCTTATTATACGCGCAAATGGCATTACATGTTTATGCCTGGAACACCTGACAGCGCTGTAAGGTCTGTATCGATTAATCCTATCCCAACTTGGTAATGT
>CAZUEE010000120.1:0-6741 GCA_964619175.1 uncultured Brachyspira sp.
GTCAATATTGTTATTTGCGATAAGTTGTAGCTCTAACGAAAATCCGAGTGGCGGAGGCGGGGGTGGTTTAGATATACCTAAAGCTTCGGGTAATCCTGTGACTATGAATAATATTGTATTATCAGGATATCTAAAATGCACACTTCCTCCTAATGGATGGAGTTCAAAAGCGGAAGCAGAAGCCTTTATAAATGATTCTAGTATGACAACAAATGTAGATGGTGAGAAAGGATTTGTATTAATAATATCGAATAATACAGCTTATGGTTTATATGCTGCTAGTAGTAGTGGTAATGGTAGCCAATTACTTTGCCCAGATAGTTCAAATCCTAATGTAGTGGAAGCAAGCGGAGAGTTCAAAGAAGAAGGAAGTAGTATTAGCGACTATATAAAAATAACATTTGATGATTTTACTAACATTACTAAAGCAGAGGTTATGTATTTGCTTAAAATGAGTGTAAGTGAGGATGGAATGAATATGAATATGGAATGCAAAAATGAAGGAACTTTAACTAATAACACTGAACTTAAGAAATATTATTTTGGCAGTTAATAAGTTTTATTTGAAGTTTATTAAAAATTGAAAGACATCGTATTTAATGCGGTGTCTTTTTTATCTTTACAAAATTAAAGTTGTTAAACGATTATTTTTTATAATTGACTTTTTTACTATAAAATATATCATTAACGAACGGTAAAAAATATTTTATGGTTTTTGTCATTTTCCGATAATAATAAAAATTAATAAATTCGGGGGTATTCATTGGCTATTACCGACGGTTATCAAAAATATAAACAAGTGGAAATAAATACTGCATCTCAAAACAGGCTTGTGGTTATGCTTTATGACGGAGCTATAAAATTTTTAGAAGAAGCTTGCAAATCTATGGATAAAATACATGGAACGGAAGAAGTCCATAATAATATAGTTAAAGCGCAGGAGATAATATACGAACTTTTATCTTCTCTAAATTATGAGGCGGGCGAAATAGCCAACAGATTGGCGTCTATTTATACATATATGAATCAAAAATTAACGGAAGGCAATATTTCAAAAACTAAACCTCCCGTATTGGAAGTTATAAAATATCTTAAAGAACTAAAAAGTGCTTGGGTTATCGTAGAAGAGAAAGCCCTTAAAGGAAATACAGATAAAGTAAACATAAATAAAGAAAATACTAACAAAGAAAATATTAATAAAGAAAATACAGATTCAAATTTAAATAAATCTTCAAACAATAACGAAGAAAGTTCGGAAAATATTAAATTAAATATTAAAGGTTAGTTAATGAAAAGAATAATTCCGTTTTTAATATTCGCGTTTATCTTATCTTGCTCCGATAATAATGTCGAAACTATAGAAAGGCATGAAGAAAGAATGAACGAATTAGAAATTCTAAAATATTATAATATACAGGATGTTATGCCTCCGAGAGTCGTAGAAGATGGCATTTTGTTTACTTTTGCAGAAAATTACAATTTGGTTGAAGTTGCGGGAGATTTTAATTATTGGGAAGATTGCATTCCTTTAATCAAAAACTCTTACGGAATTTTTTATTATTTATGGCAAGTTCCATTAAAAGCCGGAAAATATAGCTATAGATACAGAGTAGACGGAGTTTGGATTAACGACCCTTTAAACTCGCTTTCGGAATACGATGAAAATAATCAAGAGATAAGTTATTTTATTTTGGATAAAGATATAGGTTTTTACGATAAAAATCCTCTTTATAATTCGGACGGAACGGTAACTTTTTTCTACAGCAACGATACGGCAAGAGAGGTTATGTTTACTTCCGACAAATTGGGATTCGACAGTTTAAGATATCCTATGGTTTATTCGAATAATTTATGGACTATAACTTTAAGAGCGGAATCTGGAAATTATTATTATAATTTTGTCGTTGATAGAATTTGGGAAGTCGACCCTTTAAATATGAATGTATTTAAAGGAAATGACGGCAGACTTCATTCTCTTGTGGTTATAAATTATAATCAACCGAATAATTTGCGCTAATTCTTAATCAAGAGAAATTAAAAGAAATTAATTAAAAAGAAAAATAAAAAAGAAAATTTAGAAAATGTGTCGAATATAGATAATAAAGTCTAGCTATACTCGTATAACTAGACTTTTTAACGATAATTAAACATATACATCCAACACATTCCCTATACCGTTTTTTTGCCCTTTCGATATAATATTCGCTATTTTATCGCTTAATCGAGCAGAATTGTAAACATTTAACCCCGCGCTACGCATATGCCTAGTCAAAGGAAACATTTTAGATGAATAAATAGAGTTCACTTCCATGTTTAATCCTCCCGTAATTTATTCACTTTATTATTTTCGGAATTTGATTTTTAAAAATTAATCTCGAATAATAATTAAGCCTATAAAGAATCTTGAAGATACTTCATAGACTTAATTACCATGAAAGAAATTTAACAACTTATTGCTTTTTTATACCATAACGCTTATTAAATTTATCGACTCTACCGGCAGCGTCAAGGATTTTTTGTTTGCCCGTAAAGAAAGGATGACAATTATGACAAATGTCGACATGCAAATTTTTTTGAACAGAGTGAATCCTAAAATTAGCTCCGCAAGCGCAATTGACATCCGTTTCGTAATATTGTGGATGTATATCTTTTTTCATTTTATATTCTCCAAAACTTATTAATCAATATCAATTCAATTAATAAAATAATTATAATATAAATTTAATTTTATTGCAATAGCTTAAACGCCTATATTTAATTATTTTTTATAGATTTATTAGATTTATTAATATTGACAAAAACAAATTATTTTACTATAATATAAATAATTAAATCTTCGGGGCTAGGTGAAATTCCATACCGGCGGTAAAGTCCGCGAGCGTTATTTTATAAGATTAACATAATTATAAAACGATGCAGATTTGGTGAGATTCCAAAACCGACAGTTAAAGTCTGGATGGTAGAAGATTTTAGTTTGTTATAAATATAGAATTCTTCCTAACAAAGGCTCCAATAAGTTTTGAAAAATTAAACTATTGGGGTTTTTATTTTATAACGACTTATTTCAAAATTACATTAAAAAAAATCCCCGAAAAATTAATAAAGAAAAATAATTATTAGAGTTTATAAATATGCATGAAAAATATATGAGATTGGCGATAGAGGAAGCTAAAAAAGGCGAAGGTTTTGTAAATCCTAATCCTTTGGTTGGAGCCGTTATAGTTAAAGACGATAAAATTTTAGGAACGGGATACCATAAAAAATACGGAGAAAATCATGCAGAAATAAACGCTATTTTAGATGCAAAAAATAAAAATAATAATATAGAAAACGCATCGATATATATTAATTTAGAACCTTGTTCGCATTACGGTAAAACTCCGCCTTGCGCAGATGCCATAATAAAAAATAAATTTAAAAGAGTTATTATAGGATGTTTAGACAGCAATATAAAAGTTGCTGGAAACGGAATAAAAAAATTAAGAGAGGCTAAAATAGAAGTTGTGGAAAATGTTCTCGAAGAAGAATGTAGAAAGTTAAATGAAGTGTTTTTTCATTATATAAATACTAAAAAACCTTTTATGGTTATGAAATACGCCATGACTATAGACGGAAAAATCGCTACGGTAAGCGGAAAATCAAAATGGATAACTTCCGAAAAAAGCAGAGAACATGCTCATTTATTTAGAAAAAAATATTCTGCTATAATGGTTGGAATAAATACGGTTCTTGAAGATAATCCTACTCTAAATTGTAGAATAAAAGATAATCCAAAAAATCCTGTAAGAATTATATTAGATAGCGACTTGAAAATAGATTTAAAATCGAATATATGCAAAACTTCTAAAGATATAAAAACTTACATTGCCACCACAAAGTCAACTTTTAAATCAAATAAAAATATGGAAAAGAAAAAAGAATTGGAATATTTAGGAATAGAAATAATAGAAACTTCGCCAAAAGATTTTAATAAAGATTTAAATGGAGATTCTAGAGTCAATTTGCGGGAACTTATAAATATCTTGGGAGAAGAAAAAAATATAGACGGAATTTTAATCGAAGGCGGTTCTACTTTGCATGCATCCTTGCTTAAAGAAAAACTTATAGACAAGGCTTTAATTTATATAGCTCCTAAAATTTTTGGAGGATTAAACGCCAAAACTCCGATAGCGGGAGAAGGAATAGAAGAACCCGATAAAGCGATAAAATTAATTAATGGAAAATTTGAAAATATAGGCGAGGATTTATTTATGGAATATTATTTAAAATATTAATTTAAATCGAGGATTTGAAATAAGATGTTTACGGGAATAATAGAAGAAATTGGAATCGTTAAATCTATAAGAGGCAAAGTTATAACGATTGAGGCGAATAAAATTTTTGACGATTTAAAATTGGGAGATAGCGTAGCCGTTAACGGAACTTGTTTAACAGTGTCGAGTTTTGAGGGTAAAACATTTCCTAAAATATTTAATGCCGATATTACTTCGGAAACTTTAAGCAGAACGAATTTGGGAGATTTAAAATCTGGCTTTAAAGTAAATTTAGAAAGAGCGTTAACTTTAAACGGAAGACTTGGCGGACATATAGTGTCGGGGCATATAGACGGAGTTGGAATTATAAAAAATATTTCTAAAAATATTGACGATATAGAACTGACTATAGAAGTTCCCGCCAATTTAATGAAATATATAATCGAAAAAGGTTCTATTGCCGTAGACGGAATAAGTTTAACTATAGCCGAAGTTAATAAAAATAGTTTTTCGGTGGCGATAATACCGCATACCTTAAAGGAGACGATTCTTTATTATAAAAAAGCGGGAGACAAAGTCAATATAGAAAACGATATAATCGGCAAATATGTGGAAAAACTTTTGTCTTTTAATAATATCAATAGCGAAAATAATTATAATAAAGAGAATAAAAAATCGAATATAAACATGGAATTTTTAATTAAAAACGGATTTTAAATTTTTGAAAATAATTTAGTAAAATTTGGAGAAATAAAAATGGAAAATATTTATAATACTATAGAGGAAGCTTTGGACGATTTGAAAAGAGGCAAAATAATAATAGTTTCCGACGACGAAGATAGAGAAAACGAAGGAGATTTGATTTGCGCCGCCGAATTCGCCACAACCGAAAATGTTAATTTTATGGCGACTTATGCAAAGGGATTAATATGCATGCCTATGAGCAAAGAAATAACTGAAAAACTTTCGCTTAATCAAATGGTTCAAAAAAATACAGACAATCATGAAACGGCTTTTACGGTTTCTATAGACCATATCGAAACGGCTACGGGAATATCGGCGATAGAAAGGTCTATAACCGCTTTAAAAGTTGTGGACGACAAATCGAAGCCTGAAGATTTTAGACGACCCGGACATATGTTTCCGCTTTTATCGAAAGAAGGAGGCGTTTTAACGAGAAAAGGACATACCGAAGCTACAGTCGATTTGATGAAACTTGCGGGACTTAAAGAATGCGGTTTATGTTGCGAAATAATGAAAGATAACGGCGATATGATGAGACGAGACGATTTGATAGAGTTTGCAAAAAAACATAATTTAAAAATCATAACAGTGTCCGATTTAATATTTTATAGAAAGAAAAACGAAGATTTAATGGAACTTTATGCAAATGCAAAGATGCCGACAAAATACGGAGATTTTACGATATTTACTTTTGTCAATAAAATAACCAAAAATCATCATATCGTTCTTACTAAAGGAGATATAGAAGACGGAGAGGATATTTTATGCAGAATACACTCTGAATGTTTGACGGGAGACGCTTTGGGTTCTAAAAGATGCGATTGCGGAGAACAGTATAATTACGCCATGAGAAAAATCGCAGAAGAAGGCAGAGGAATAATGGTTTATATGAGGCAGGAAGGCAGAGGAATAGGACTCGTTAATAAATTGAGAGCCTATCAACTTCAAGATACGGGACTCGATACGGTGGATGCAAATTTGGTTTTGGGATTTAAAGAGGATATGCGAGAATATTACGAAGCTTATCAGATGCTTAAAAATCTTGGAGTTAAAACTATAAGATTAATGACCAATAATCCCGAAAAAATTAAACATTTGACGAATTACGGTTTAACGATAAACGAGAGATTGCCAATACAAATAGAGGCTTCTCAATACGACGCTTTTTATTTGGAAACCAAAAAAAATAAAATGGGACATTTGTTAAAATAAACGATATATAAAAATAAAAATTATAAAACTGTAAAGAATAAAATTTATATTAAAAAAGGAGAGACAAAATGAAAATTTTTGAAGGAAAATTGATTTCGGAAAAAGAGATTAAAATCGGTATAGTATGCGCGAGGTTTAACGAGTTTATAGTTTCAAAATTATTATCGGGCGCTTTAGACGCTTTAAGTCGCCATAATATTAAAGACGACAATATTAGTATAGCTTGGGTTCCCGGAGCTTTTGAAATACCTTTGATAGCTTCCAAAATGGCAAGTTCAGGAAAATACGATGCTGTTATATGTTTGGGAACAGTAATAAGAGGTTCGACTTCTCATTACGATTATGTATGCGCCGAAGTTTCAAAAGGAATAGCTTCCGTTTCTTTAAAATCGGATATTCCCGTAATGTTTGGAATTCTTACTACCGAAAATATCGAACAGGCTATAGAAAGAGCCGGAACTAAGTCGGGAAATAAAGGATTCGACAGCGCTATGGGAGCTATAGAAATGGTAAATCTAATTAGAGAGATTAA
>CAZUEE010000121.1:0-6684 GCA_964619175.1 uncultured Brachyspira sp.
CTGTTCGCCAATTAAAGCGGTACGCGAGCTGGGTTCAGAACGTCGTGAGACAGTTTGGTCCCTATCCGTTGTGGGCGTTGGAAAATTGAGAAGAGTCATTTTTAGTACGAGAGGACCGAAATGAACATACCGCTGGTGTATCTGTTGTCTTACCAAGGGCATCGCAGAGTAGCTATGTATGGACGGGATAACCGCTGAAAGCATCTAAGTGGGAAGCCTCCTTCAAGATTAATTTTCCCTATGAGTTTCGTTGGAGACTACGACGTCGATAGACTGCAAGTGTAATTGGGGAAATCCCATTCAGCTGAGCAGCACTAATCAGACCAATGGCTTGACCATATTATCGTTTTCTTCTTTCAAAATGTTGCGATTTTTAATCGATATTTGCAAGAAAATCTAATATAAAGCAAATCTAATAAAATAATAAAAAAGAATGAGACAATCTGCGCTCTTATATATCTGGCAGAGAATAATAGCTCTTTTAATTTGTTAATATTATTTCGGTGACCATAGAGAAAGTGATACACCCGTTCCCATTCCGAACACGGCAGTTAAGCCTTTCATCGTCGATGGTACTATAAGGGTAGCTTTATGGGAGAGTAGAACGTTGCCGGGTATATTTATATATTTTATCCCAATAGAGATTTTTCTGTTGGGATTTTTTATTAAAAAATTTTATAAAAAATAGTTAATTTAAAATAATTAAAAAAATTTGTTATTAAAGTAAATGCTTGATTAAAATTTATAAATATTGTATAATTTGACTATTATGATAACGAAGAATAAAAATATTATAAATAATAAATTCTGCAGCTCAGCTCAGCTCAGCTCAGCTCAGCTCAGCTCAGCAACTAATTTTAAACTTTTTTCAAAATTATGTTTATTCAATTAATATAAAGCGATATATCCATTTTTATAAAGAATTTTCATTTGGTAAAATTATTTATTTGTTTCATTATATTTATAATAAATATTTAAACTTTAAATATATTTTGTATTTATATAAGAATAATATTTCATTAAGAAGGTTTAAGATATGAGTGTGAATATAGTAATAAAAAATGCATTAAAGAAATTTGGAAATGATGTAATAATACCAAATCTTTCATTAGAAATAAAAAATAGTGAATTTTTTACTCTTTTAGGACCTTCTGGCTGCGGTAAAACGACTCTTTTAAGAATGATAGCGGGTTTTAATAGCATAGAGGGCGGAGAATTTTATTTTAATGATAAAAAAATAAATGATATATCTCCCGGCGAACGCAATATAGGAATGGTTTTTCAAAATTACGCTATATTTCCAAATATGACTGTTAGAAAAAATGTTGAATTCGGTTTGAAACAAAGAAATATATCTAAAGAGTATATGAATATAGAAACAAAAAAATTTTTAGAAATAGTTCATGTAGAACAATATGCGGATAGCATGCCAAATAAATTATCTGGGGGGCAACAACAAAGAGTAGCGCTTGCCAGAGCTTTGGTTATAAAACCAGATGTTCTTTTAATGGACGAACCTTTATCCAACCTTGATGCAAAATTGAGAGTAGAGATGAGAACGGCTATTAAAAATATACAAAGAGAAATCGGTATTACTACGGTTTATGTAACGCATGACCAAGAAGAGGCTATGGCTGTTTCAGATAGAATAGCTGTTATGAAAAGTGGCGTTATTCATCAAATAGGCAAACCGAAAGATATATATCAAAGACCTATAGATTTATTTGTAGCCAGTTTTATAGGAAAATCTAATTTATTAAACGCTAAACTCTTAGTAAGTAATGAAAAACCTACAATTAGTTTTTTAAATGGACATAAAGTAAATATTTCAAATATACTTGAAAATGAATTAATAGAAAGAGATGTAGTAGTTTCCGCTAGACCCGAAGAGTTATATATAAATCAAGATTGTAGCTCCAAAAATGGAATTAGAGGAATAGTTAAAGATAGCGTATTTTTAGGATTGAACACTCACTACTTCGTTACTTTAGAAACTAAAGAAAATGTTGAAATTGTTATGGAATCGAGTATAGACCAAATAATACCAAATGATAGTAATGTTCTGATATCTCTAAATGAGAAAAAAATTAATATATTTAATTCTGAAAATTCTTTAAGTATAATGAAAGGAGTTTCAAATAGTATATGAATTATAGAATAAGAAGGGATGGTTGGACATTAGTATCAATAATTTTATTAATATTGTTTATAATATTTTTACTCTATCCGTTATTTAATTTATTAAAAGAGGCTATATATACGGACGGAAGAATTTCTTTTGACGGATTTAAAATATTTTTTAGCGAATACTATTACTATAGTTCAATAATTAATAGTGTTAAAGTAGCCGTTTGTGTTATGATTGTTAGCTTATTATTGGGAATACCGTTTTCTTATTTTTATTCTTTTTTTAACTTAAAAGGTAAGAAGGTTCTTTTTATATTATGTTTATTATGCACAATGTCGGCTCCTTTTATAGGCGCTTATGCATGGATTTTACTTTTTGGAAATTCTGGACTCTTCACGGAGATTTTGAAATCTTTTGGAATAAAAGGTATAACTATTTACGGATTTTGGGGCATAGTATTTGTTCAATCATTAAAACTTTTTCCTTTAGTAGTTATATATATGAACGGAGCTTTAAGAGATATAGATAATTCTTTATTAGAGGCATCGGAAAGTTTAGGATGCAAAGGTTTAAATCGTTTCTTTAATATAATAATATCTCTTACAATGCCTACGATACTTGCAGCGGCTTTATTAGTATTTATGAGGTCTTTTGCAGATTTTGGAACTCCAATTCTAATAGGTAGGGGGTACTCTACTTTCCCAGTTCTAATTTATACTCAATATTTGGGAGAAAACGGTTCAAATTATCATTTTGCAGCAGCGATTAGCATTATAGCAATTTTAGTGACAGCAATAATATTTATAATTCAGAAAATCATTACAAATAAATTTAAATTTACTATAAATTCATTAAACCCTATAGAAATAAAAAACACAAATAAGATTAATTCTATACTTATGCATATATTTTGTTATTTGTTAGTTGGCGTTTCTATACTTCCTCAATTATATATAGTTAATATGTCTTTCAGAAATTATAGGAATAGCATATTAAGACCTGGATATTCTTTAGTTAACTATAGTAAAGCTTTGGAGAAATCTTTATTTACATCTATAGGTAATACTTTAATAATAAGCATAGTTACATTAGCAATTATTATAATAATAGCAGTTCTTATAGCTTACCTTGTAGTTAGGAGAAATAATATATTAAATAATACTATTGATACGATATCTATGCTTCCTTATATTATGCCGGGAGCGGTTATCGGTATATCGTTAATAGTTTCTTTCAGTAAATATCCACTTATTTTAACGGGTACATTGTTTATTATGATAATTGCGCTTGTTATAAGAAGAATGCCTTTTACAAGCCGGTCGGCGACTGCAACTATGATGCAAATCTCAGAAAGTATAGAGGAAGCGGCTATAAGTTTAGGTGCATCAAAATCAAAAACTTTTGTTAATATAACGGTTCCTATGATGACTAATGGTATAATATCTGGAGCTGTTTTAAGTTGGGTTTCTATAATAACAGAAATGTCATCGGGTGTTATTTTATATAATAATAGGACTATAACTTTAACTATAAGCACATATTCTGCTATTACGAGTGGAATATATGGAGTAGCGGCTGTATTTGCAACTATTACGATGATTTTTACTATTATATGTTTAATAATTTATTTGAAATCTACAAAACTTGAAGATGTAAAAATATAAATTTTATAAATATTAAAACAAGGAGAGAAAAAATGAAAGTATTTAAAAAAATTCTATTCATTATTTTGGCATCATTATTTATTATGTCATGCGGCACAAAATCAGATAATGATAAAGGGCAAAGTGTTGTGGAGAGACCATACTATGTAAGGTCGGAAGATGAAGTAACTGGAATCATTACCATATATACGACTATGGAAGAAACTCAACAAGAGGTATTAAGGGATATATGGAATAAATATTATCCAAATTGTAAAATTGAAATACAGGCTGATTCTGTGGGAACATTAGTTACAAGAATAAGAGGAGATAAAGCTTCAAAAGCCGATTGTTTAATAGGTGGTTTATTCGAATCCGATGGCGATATGTATCATGATATTTTAGAACCGTATACATCTATATGCGATGAAGACCAACTTTATCATGATAAATCTGGATATTATACATTTTATGATGTTCAAGTTATGTGTTTGGTTGTTAATCCGTTACTAAGAGACGAATTAGGTATTAAGATAGATGGATATTCGGACTTAATAAATCCTATTTTGAAAGGTAAGATAATATTGGCTGCGCCAGATACTACTTCGTCAGGTTGGAGACAATTACAAACTATTTTGGCGGTTATGGGAAATAAATTCGATGATGCAAAATCATGGGATTATATAGAAAAACTAATGCCATTAACTTTTAGTACCACATCTTCAAAAGATGTTTATAATCTTGTAATAAATGGCGAGTATGTTGCTGGACTTTCTTACGAATCAAGTGTAATAGCTTTGATTCAAGATGGGGCACCCGTAGAATGTGTATATATGAAAGAAGGTAATACAAGCATGGCTGGTGGAGGCGCTATAGTGAAAGATGCTCCAAATCTAGAAGCCGCTCAAGCAATGATGGACTTATTAGCTTCCGCAGAATTTCAAAACGAAAGAGCGAAAAAGTCATCGGGTCGAGCTTCTAATGGAAAGTCAGAACTTTATAATCTTCCAAGTGACGATTCTCTTAATTTAATCTCTTTAGATTTTGATTATCTACAAAAAAATAAAAATGTTATAATAAATAAGTGGAATACTTTATGGGCTAAATCTCATAGATAAGTAAGATAATAAAAATAATAATAGAATAAAAAATAAAGTGGGGATTTATTTAAATATCTCCACTTTTTATATTAAAAAAATTACTGAATATCCATAAAACGATAAATATAAGTTTATTTACAAATTTTATTAACATTAAATATTTCTATAATATTTTTGATTAAAAGCATTATTAAACTTAAATAAATAAACTTAAATTATTATTTTTGATTATAAAAGAATTACAAATAAAAATAAATATTACTAAAATATAACTACGGAGACATTGAAACGGGATAACAGCAAAAAATTTGGTTACGACTACGGTAGTTAATTAATTTATAAAAATTACTCATCAAACATAAATATTTAATATTCTTCCAATATTATAATTAACCGCAACGGATGAACCTTGTGGCGAAACTATACTTGCAATTTTTCCTGCCGATTGTGAGGAATTATAAATATTGAGTCCCGCGCTATATACATGTCTGCTTAAAGGAAACATTGTATTAGAATATATAGAATTAATCGAAATTTCCATAATTAAGCCTCCAAAAATTATATAAATATATTTATATTATCGAATATTTTATATAAAAAATTAACGCCTTTGTTGTATTTTTTATTTATATTTTTTAATTTAAAGTTAGAATAGTTTAACATAAGTATTGACATTATTAACAATATATGTTAGAATTAGCTAACAAAAGAGGTTAATATGTTTGACAAATTGCTTATAAATCATTCGGCGCCTACTTTGGCGGGAATAAAAATAGCTAATATCTTTACATATCAATATAATTCTAAAAAAGAATTATACGAAAGAATAGTTTTTTATAATAAACTGCTTGGCAAAAAAGGAATTAATTTATCTATTTTGAAAGATTATGATTCCAAAGTTATAGTATATGTTTATAATAAAGAAAAATTAAAAAACTATATGGCAAACGAAGAAGTATCGAAATTTTTATGCGACTTCGGATATGCTTCCAATAATATTTATAAAAACATTCGAATTTTAAGCGAGAAGATGGCAAATTATAAAGATTTTCCGCATGAAATAGGAATATTTTTAGGCTATCCTTTAATTGATATATGCGGTTTTATAAATAATTACGGAAAAAACTCTTTGTATTCCGGTTATTGGAAAGTATATCATAATAAAAAAGACGCTATAAAAACCTTCGATAGTTATAATCGATGCAGACTCTTTTATACGAATACTTTTTTAGAAGGCAAGAATATTTTAGAGATAATAGAAAGCTATAGTAATTATATTCATTCATATTAATCAAAAAATAAACAAATTAAAAAATATTTGGAGGATAAAAATGAGCGATAAAGTGGCTATAATTTATTGGAGTGGCACGGGTAATACCGAAGCTATGGCTAAAAGCGTTCAAAAGGGCGTTGAAAATGCGGGTAAAAGCGCGGAATTGTTTTCGGTTTCAAGTTTTTCCGGGAATGTTGACGATTATTCAAAACTTGCTTTAGGATGTCCGTCTATGGGTTCGGAGGCTTTGGAAGAAACTGAATTTCAACCTTTTTACGATTCGATTAAGGACAAACTTTCTGGCAAAAAGATAGCTTTATTCGGTTCTTACGATTGGGGGGACGGAGAATGGATGAGAATATGGCAAGAAGATGTTTCCTCTACAGGAGCTTCTTTGGTTAAAGACGGCTTGATAGTTAATCTTACTCCAGACGACAATGGACTTAATCAATGCGTCGAATTGGGCGAAACGCTTGCAAAAGCCTAACTAATTAATATGCGTATCTCTATTATTTATAGAGATACGTTTTATTTAAATTT
>CAZUEE010000122.1:0-6488 GCA_964619175.1 uncultured Brachyspira sp.
TTAACGAAACAAGAGCGAAGATAGTCAGAGAAATTTTAAGCGATAAATAATATTTAAAATTAAAAGAAGGATTTTTTATTTTATTCTATAAATACTATTTCTTTAGTATAAGGAAATCTGAAATTCATGCCGGCTATAGTGAAAGTTAAATAAGTTTTTGAAACACATTTTAAATTTTTATTTTGTATCGAAGAAAGCGCCGTGGAAAAAACTTCGAAGTATTTGGCGTTAAAATTTATAGTTTTCGTTCGGCTTGCTTTTGCGGGAATTTTTAACGATTCCACAGAGTTAGCCGTAGAAAATACTTTACCGCTCGTATTTATAAGTTCTATTTCTATTTCTTCTATTGGAATTTCCACGGACAAATTATTTTTTATATCCAAAACGAATTCTAAAGTTATATCGTTTAAAGTTACACTTTTTAATTTTGCATTTTTAACGGTTATATCCGGTTTGTTTTCTTCTATAAAACTTCTCGAAAATTCTTTCGCGGAATTTTGGATGGTTTCGCAAGATAAAACAAATGCAGATATAAATACCGTTAAAAATATTATTTTCTTCATTATTATTAAAAATTATAATCTTAAACTTTAGCTCAATTTTAAATTACATTCATGCTCTTCTTTTTTATACATAGCCTGCCTTTTCATTAATAAATCGAAATCTACCAAATGTCCGTCAAATTCCGGACCTTCCACGCAAGCGAATTTAGTTTCCGTTCCAACTAAAACTCTACAGCAACCGCACATACCCGTTCCGTCAATCATTATAGGATTCAAGCTAACCGTGGTTGGCAAATTATACTCTTTTGTAAGTTTGGCTACAAATTTCATCATTATTGCCGGACCTATTGCTATTACTTCGGATATTTTTTCGCCTTTATCGTAAACTCTTTTAATCATATCGGTTACGAGTCCTTTCTCTCCGTAACTTCCGTTGTCAGTGCAAATTAAAGTTTCCTCGGAAATTTTTTTCATCATATCTTCCATAATAATGAGCGATTTATCTCTTGCCCCTAATATCGAAATAACTTTATTTCCGCTATTATGATGCGCTTGAGCGATTGGATGCAACGGAGCGATTCCCACTCCTCCTCCTACGCATAAAACTATACCGTCATGTTTTTCAATATGAGTCGGTTGTCCTAAAGGACCTATAACATCCATTATCTCGTCGCCAGCTTTAAGCTCCATAAGTTTTGCGGTGGAATATCCTATATTTTGAGTAACTATAGTAATAGTTCCTGCGTTCGTATCCGCATCGGCAATGGTAAGAGGTATTCTTTCTCCCACTTCGTTTAACCTAAAAATAATAAAATTTCCGGCCTTACGATGTTTCGCTATATCGGGAGCGACAACTTTCATCATAAAAACCTTTTCAGACCATTGTTCTTTTTCTACTATTTTGTATCCCATAAAAGACCTCCATAAAATTTTTAAAATTATTGTTGATTATTATCGGAAGAAATCGCTTCGTTATCGTTTATTTCTTCTTTATTATTAGAAGTTTCGATTTCTTCGTTTTTTTCATCGGATTCTTCGGCTTTTATCAAATCGGAATGCTTGGGAATTTTCACTCCGAGTCTTTCAATTAATCTTGCCTTTTTACCGACTTTATTTCTTAAATAATATAATTTTGCTCTTCTTACTTTTGCTTTGCGAACTATATCGACATGGTCTATCCTTGGGGAATTAATCAAAAATATTCTTTCCACTCCGACCCCGTATGATATTTTTCGAACTATAAAACTTCTGTTTATCCCTTTTCCTCGAATCGATATAACCACTCCTTCGAAAGCTTGCAATCTTTCTCTGTCACCTTCTATAATCTTTACCCAAACTTTGACAGTATCACCTATTTCAAAAGGCAGAATAGATTCTTTTTTATATTTTGCCTCGACCAATCTAATCTTCTGTTCCATTGTATTCTCCATTAAAAATTACTTTTAAATCTTAAATAATTAATATTACCCATAAATAAATATAATAAAGTTATTATAATATATAATATAAATTTTATCAAGTGAATTTTTTGATAAAATTTTAATAAAATTTTGAAATTAACATATTTTAAGTTATAATATAATAGTTTAATTTAATTAATTTATCGGATTTTAAAAATGAATAAAGAAAACGGCATATCTAAAATACTTATAGAAGAAAAACAAATAACCGAAAAAGTCAAAGAATTGGCAAAAAGAATATCGGATGATTATCGAAATGCAAAAAATACGCCATGTTTAATAGGTTTGCTCAAAGGTTCTTTTATATTTATAGCCGATTTATCGAGATATATAGACATACCAATCGAAATAGACTTTATGATAGTTTCAAGTTATGGAAATAATAAAATAGGTTCTGAAATAAAAATTTTGAAAGATGTGGATGTTCAATTATCGGGAGTGGATGTCATTATCGTGGAAGATATTATAGACACGGGTTATACTTTGGAAAAAATATGCGAAGTTTTAAAAACGAGAAATATCGCGTCTTTAAAAATATGCACTCTTTTAAATAAGCCTTCGAGAAGAAAAGTAAATATAAATATAGATTATAACGGATTCGATATAGAAGACGAATTTGTAGTCGGCTACGGAATAGACTATGCTCAAAAATACAGAAACATTCCTTATATTGGAGTAGTTAAATAAACAAAAGTAAACAAAAACTATGA
Organism: uncultured Brachyspira sp.; assembly: GCA_964619175.1. Classification (GTDB taxonomy): domain Bacteria; phylum Spirochaetota; class Brachyspiria; order Brachyspirales; family Brachyspiraceae; genus Brachyspira. Next base: position 2,674 of record CAZUEE010000122.1, read on the forward strand.
TTAAAAATATTGTTATAATAGGCGCAGGCGATGCGGGAGTTATGCTTGCCAAAGAAATATTATCCGACAAAAATAAAGATTATAATATTCTATGCTTTTTGGATGACGATGAAAATAAAAAAGAAATTTGTTCGATAAAAGTAAAAGGTAAAATAAAAGATATAGAAAAAATCGCCGTAGAATATAAATTGCAAAATATAAATATAGACGAAATAATAATAGCCATACCGACATTGAAACAAAAAGAGCTTGAAGAAATATTAAATTCTATATCAAGCACGGGAATAAAACATAAAATAGTCCCCGGAATTTTTGAAATCATAAGAGGAAATTTTTCTTTAAAAGACATTAGACGACTCGAACCCTCCGATTTGCTTGGAAGAGAAGAAATCGGATTCGACGAAAAAGAAATATACGATTATTATAAAAATAAAGTCGTATTGGTTACGGGAGGAGGAGGTTCTATAGGAAGCGAACTTGTTAGACAGTTAATAACTCTACCCGTTAAAAAAGTAATAGCTTTGGACAATTCGGAAAACGCTATTCATTCTTTGATAATGTCTATAAGTTTGTCTGAAAATAAAGATAAATTTAAATATATAATATCAAATGTCAGAGATTATATTAAAACGGATAAAATATTAAAAGAATATAAACCGAATATAATATTTCATGCCGCAGCTTATAAACATTTGCCTTTTATGGAAGAATATCCAGAAGAAGCGATAAAAAACAATATATTGGCTACGGAAAATATCTCCACTCTTGCCATAAAAAACGATATAAAAAATTTCGTATTTATATCTACAGATAAGGCGGTTCGTCCTACATCCTTAATGGGAGCGAGTAAAAGAATATGTGAAAGAATGATAATCTCTTTTGCGCATGAACAAAATAGCACGATATTTAAAATAACGAGATTCGGAAATGTATTGGGAAGTAGCGGAAGCGTTATCCCCGTTTTTGAAAGGCAAATAAAAGAAGGACATGCCATAACGGTAACGCATCCCGAAATGGTTAGATTTTTTATGTCGATTAGAGAGGCGGCAAGATTGGTTATAAAGGCATGCACTTTGGATAACGGAATAATATTTACTTTGGACATGGGAAAACCCGTTAAAATACTCGATTTGGCTAAAAATATGCTAAAAGTTTACGGACTTAACGAAAATGATATTCCAATAATTTTTACGGGGATAAGAGAAGGCGAAAAATTATACGAAGAGATTTTAACTGATGATGAAACTTTAATAGCGTCTCAATATAAAAAATTATTCATAGCGAAAGATACGGTTAAATGTTTGACCCCCGAAGAAAGAAAAATTATGATAGAGGCTTTTGATTTGGCTTCGCTAAAAAGCGATAAAGAAACGATAAAAAATCTTATGAGAAAATATATAGAAGAATATAGCGGATAAATTGATTATAAAATCGATAAAATTGACAAATTTACAAATGTATATAAAAAAGGGACTTGCAAAAATGCAAATCCCTTCTATTTAAGATTTAAGTTTGTTCGATTTTTTATTTTTTAGGATTTTCAAATAAATGTTTAATATCCGTTTTCTCCCAAGTAAAATCCACATCCTCTCTGCCGAAATGCCCATAATTTGTGGTTTTTTCATATATAGGTCTTCTCAAATTAAGATGCTTTATTATTCCCGATGGAGTTAAATCGATTTGTTTCGTTATTATAGCAGCCAAAACCTCGTCATGGACTTTGCATGTTCCGAAAGTATTGACATAAATCGAAAGCGGTTGGGGAACTCCGATAGCGTATGCAAATTGAACCAACGCCCTATCGGCTATACCGCTCGCCACAATATTTTTAGCCACATATCTTGCCATATAGCTTGCGCTTCTGTCGACTTTAGTAGGGTCTTTCCCGCTGAAAGAACCGCCTCCATGTGCGCCATGTCCCCCGTAAGTGTCGACTATTATTTTTCTGCCCGTTAATCCGCTATCGCCCATAGGTCCTCCGATAATGAAAGAACCCGTAGGATTAATATAATATTTCGTATTTTCGTCAAGCATATTTTGAGGACATATTGCGTTTATAACATGCTTTTTTATATCTTCTTCTATTTGTTTATGTTCTATTCCTTTAGCATGTTGAGTCGATATCACAACCGCCTCTATTCTCGCCGCTTTTCCGTCTTTATATTCGATTGTAACCTGACTTTTTCCATCCGGTCTTAAATAATCGATAATATTTTCTTTTCTTACTTTGCTTAATCTTTCGGCGAGTCTATGAGCCAAATGAATAGTTAAAGGCATAAATGTTTCCGTTTCGTTTATGGCGTATCCGAAAATTATACCTTGGTCGCCAGCTCCTTCGGTTGTATTAAATAAACCTTTACCCGCGCTCACTCCCATATCGATATCTGGAGATTGTTCGTATATGGATTCCATAACCGCGCAAGTATCGGCGTCAAATCCCATATCGCTACTCGTATAACCTATTCGTCTTACGGTGCTTCTTGCAATTTTTTGATAATCTAATTTAGCTTTTGTAGTAATTTCGCCCGCCAAAATTAACATCCCCGTTTTTGTCAAAGTTTCGCATGCTACTCTAGAATGCGGGTCTTGTTTTAAACATTCGTCTAAGACAGCGTCGCTTATGGCATCGCATATCTTATCAGGATGGCCTTCCGTTACAGATTCGGAAGAGAAATAATAATTCTTAATTTCTGCCATAGTTTTACCTCTTTTTTTAAATAATTAGGCTATTATATAACAAATTGTGTAATTAGTCAAATAAAATTGTCACGCGGGGATTTGAATTAACTTTTAAAATGTATGTAATAAATTTTTAATTAAAAAATTAAAAATAAAAAATTTAATTTAAAATAAAAAATCGGCAGAAGAAAAATTCTCTACCGATTTTAATTTCAACTTTTTATTTTTTTATACTATTTTTCAATTAGATTATACTCTACATTTACACCCAAGTCATTATTATGTTTCTTAATACCTTCAGTAAATTTGATGCTAACGGAATTAGGTTTTACTTGAAGCATACCTTTTTGTTCGGATGCCGTAGTTGCCATTGGTTTACCTGAAAATGAGTAGCTAACCACATCACCTACAACTACTTCAGATAATGGCATTCCGTTTGGATTAGAAAATTTATCAAAATTAACAGAATTTTCTAGTCCTCCCAACCATTTAATATTGCCCGCATCCGTTATTTGAACCCAAATATATCCTATTATACCATCTTCGCTTGCGGGTTTTTCAGTTCTAAATCTTTTACCATATAAATCGGCAATACCGTTATAGGTTACGGACTGATTTCCATTGCCGTCTACACTTGGTTTAACAACTTCTGTATTGCCGTCCCATATATCCAAATTGTTATCACTTGGTTGAACAACTTCCGTTTGAAGCGTAGGTTCTGTAGCTTTCTCTGAACAACTTACTGCAATAATTGTTATAAAAGCAACGAGCATTGCGAAAGTTGAAAGTTTAATTTTTCTTTTTGTCATAATATGACCTCCTAAATAATTTTTATCTATCAAGAGTATATTAATTATTTTTAAAAAGTCAAGTAATTTTTTATAAGATTTAGAATTTTTTAATAACCTATTAACAAAAATTTAAAAAATTATATAATTAAACTATCTTTATAAAGGAAAAGCCGAAAAAACGGTAAACATATAATTTAAATATGATTGATAATAAACAGTATAAATTAATTCACTATAATTCTGTTGAACAGAACTCCATTATTATCTTTTAGCTAATCATTATTCTAAATTTCAAAAAAATAAATTTACAATTTCTGATAACAAAGCAAAATTTTCTTGTTATAT
>CAZUEE010000123.1:0-6391 GCA_964619175.1 uncultured Brachyspira sp.
AATCATTTATACAAAAATCGTTTTATCTTTTTCGAAGGATTTTTTATAAACTCTTCCGTTTGAATATTAAAGCTCGAGATTCTTGAATATTCTGGAAGCGCTTTATTGATTTCAATTCTATTATTTTCGAGTCTACTTTTAATTTCATCCTCGTTTAAATTTTCTTCTTTAATTCTTTCCCCGTCCAAATATAATAACGCGTGAAGTTTATTTTCTCTGCTTAAAATCAAAGATTCCAATATATAGGGCATCGCATTTAATTTGCTTTCGATTTCTTCGGGATAAATATTCTGTCCGCTTGCGCCGAGTATCATATTTTTGCTTCTTCCTCTTATAAATATTCTATTGTTCTCTCCCAAAACTCCCAAATCCCCCGTCCTTAACCATCCGTCTTTCGATAAAGCATCGGCGGTAGCTTTAGGATTCTTATAATATCCAAGCATAACATTTTCACCTCTAACCATTATCTCTCCCACTTCGTTATCGCTTTTAGCGTCTATTTTAATTTCCAAAGTATCCACTATACATCCGCAACTTCGAGCTACATGTTTATTCCAAGGAGCGTAACTTATTAAAGGAGCGCATTCCGTCATTCCATATCCGACAGTAAATTTAAATCCTATATCGATAAGAAATTTTTCAACTTCTTCGTTTAAAGCGCTTCCACCGATTATAAGCTCTTGAAAATTTCCTCCGAAAGATTTCGTTAATTTTTCTCTTATGCTTTTTTTAAGTATAGAAGATATCAAAGGCAAAGCGAGTAATTTTTTTATTATAGGTTTGCTTATAGTCGGAAGCAATTTTTTTAAATAAATTTTTTCTATTATTAAAGGCACCATAAGTATTAAATTAGGTTTTATTTCATCGAAAGCTTTTAATAAAATATTCGGACTCGGAATCGCGTTAAGCATATATATGCAAGCTCCCTGAGAAAACGGAAATAAAAAATCAAACAAGCATCCAAAAACATGAGCGAGCGGTAAAAACGAAAGTATGTGGTCGTTAGGTTTTATAGGCATATTTGCTATGGCGTATTTTAAATTTGCAGCTAAAGCGTTATGATTTAGCATAACTCCTTTACTAAATCCCGTAGTTCCAGAAGTATAAATTATCGTAGCCAAAGTTTCATTGTCGAATATATTTAACGAAAAATTTTCTTTATTAAAATTATCTAATTCTATGTCGAATATATTGTCTCCGATTCTAATTTCCTTATAGACATTATTATTTACACTAATTATAGAAAAATCTTCCAAAGAAAAAACCATTTCCAAAGAACCGATTGTTTCGTTGTCGATTTTGTTCGCTATATTTCTATCTATAAACAAATATTTCGTTCCAGAATCTTTTATAATGGAAGCTATGTCGTTTGGAGAAAAATCTACCAATATTGGAATCACAACCGCTCCATAACTTATTATAGACAAATAGCTTAAAGCCCAATTAATGGAATTTCCGCCGCATAAAGCTATTTTGTCTCCTTTATAAATCGAACTTCTCTTAAAAACATTATGCATAATCGATATATTTTTTGCAACATCCGAATATTTTATTATTCTATCTTTTCCATAATCGGCAAACGCGTTAATATCCCAATTTTCTTTAATCGCATTTTTTATATATTGAATTAATTTTTCGTCAATCATTTTTTCTCCTTAAATCAAAATAAATTATAATTTAAAATATATTCGCCACATATTTAAACATAAAAACTGCATGGCATATATTCGATATTATAAGCAAAGAATAAAATAGAGGCAAAAACAAAGTGTATCTTTTATTCGTTTCATACATAGCGAGCCTATAAAATACCATAGAAATATTTAAAAGCAAAAATCCCGTCAAATAAAGTATCGCCCCGTAATCTCCCACAGCCAAAGATATTTTCGATATCGCTATAAGCCAAACCCAATTAAGCAGAAAATAATAAACGGTTTCAGTCCAATTTCGCCATCTATAACCGAAAACGCTTCTTAAAGTTATTCCCAAAATGCAAAGCCCCGTAATTATTCCAAAAAAACTCCAACCCCATCCCGCTTCGAGCGAGATTAAACAAGGAGGAATATATACTCCCCATATCATCATTATAAAAAATGCATGCGACAAAATAAAAAAAACTTTTTTAGCCTTATAATGAAAAGGGAAAAAATGATAAATCGAGTTTATTATATAAAATATTATTAAAAAACTAGAATATAAAGAAAAAGAAGTTATCTCTATCCCCGTTTTTGAATTTATCAAGAGCAAAATCATAACCGCTATTGCCGAACTTGCACAAATTATACATATAACGGCGCATATTTTAGACACTAAATTTTTATTTGTATTATTCGTTAATTTATTATTTTTAGCATTCATATAATATATTATACTTTTATTTATTATTAAGTAAATAGTCGGCAAACGGTTTAAATTTATAAAAAATATTATAATGATATCGACAAGAAAAAAGTTTCAAAATAAATATTTAATTTTTTACTAATTTGTTAAAATATGCAAAAATAAAAAAAATATCATTGTAATAAATATTGCAATAAATAATAAATAATATATTTTTATATTACCGGAATTTGAAAAATATAAATTTAAATATAAACTAATTATATAAGGATTTCAAATATAAGGAATGTAAAATGCAAGAAAAAATAAACGAGCTTAAAAATAGAAAAGATAAAATAGAAAATTCGGGTGGCAATGAAAAAATAGAATCTCAACACTCTAAAGGAAAATTAACGGCAAGAGAGAGAATTTTACGATTATTAGACGAAAACACTTTTTGTGAGATAGACGCTTTTGTAGAACATAGATGCTACGACTTCGGAATGGAAAAAATGAAAGTTGCCGGAGACGGAGTTTTAACGGGATACGGAAAAATTAATGGCAGACAAGTTTGCATCTACGCTCAAGATTTTACGGTTATAGGCGGTTCTTTAGGACAAATGCATGCCGCTAAAATCTGTAAAGTTCAGGATATGGCTATTAAATTGGGTTGCCCATGCATTGGAATAAACGATTCGGGCGGAGCTAGAATTCAAGAAGGAATAGACGCTTTAAAAGGATATGGAGATATTTTTTATAGAAATGTTCAAGCTTCCGGAGTTATTCCTCAAATATGCATTATTATGGGACCTTGCGCCGGCGGAGCGGTTTATTCGCCAGCTTTAATGGATTTTATTCTTATGACGGACAAAACGGCAAATATGTTTATCACGGGACCTCAGGTAGTTAAAGCGGTAACGGGAGAACAAGTAAGTGCTGAAGAATTAGGCGGAGCTTTGGTTCATAGCCAAAAATCTGGAGTGGCTTCTTTAATGTTTCCCGATGAAATATCCACCCTCGAAGGAGTTAAAAAACTTCTTTCTTATATACCGCAAAATAATTTGGAAGATGTTCCTTTTGAAGATACGGGAGATTCTCCAAACAGAAACGATAGCAAATTGTCGAATATATTGCCCGACCAACCTAATAAACCTTACGATATAAAAGATATTATTAAAAGTATAGCCGATAACGGAGAGTTTTTTGAGTTGCAACCTCTATTTGCAAAAAATATAGTCGTATGTTTCGCTCGTTTTGACGGGAAATCTGTCGGCATAATAGCGAATCAACCGAATATTATGGCTGGAGTTTTGGATATTAACGCCGCAGATAAAGCCGCTCGCTTCATAAGATTCTGCGACAGTTTTAACATTCCAATAATCACTTTGGTAGATACGGCAGGATATTTGCCCGGAGTGGGACAAGAACATAACGGAGTAATAAGGCATGGAGCAAAACTTTTATACGCATATTCCGAAGCCACATCTCCTAAGATAACCTTAATAATAAGAAAATCTTACGGAGGCGCTTATATAGCTATGTGCTCAAAACATTTGGGAGCGGATATAGTTTACGCGTGGCCATCGGCGGAAATTGCCGTTATGGGACCAGAAGGAGCAGCTAATATAATATTTAAAAAAGAGATAGACAACGCCGAAGATTCTAAAAAAGTTAGAGTAGAAAAAATAGAAGAATATAAAAAAGAATTTGCAAACCCCTACAGAGCGGCGGTTAGAGGATATGTAGACGATGTTATAGAACCCGAATATACGAGAAGCTATTTAATAAACGCTTTGCATCTTTTGGCAAGCAAGAGAGAAAAGAGACTTCCAAGAAAACATGGAAACATACCTTTATAATATATAATATTTTGTAGAATTTAATTTAAGGAGTAAAAATGGAATATAACGGAGCTATTACGATATTGGGAATTATATCCGTTTTCATTGCGGCTTTGGTTTTTTATATTTTGGCGTTGTTTTTGGGACTATTATTCAAAAATAGAAATATAAAAGCCGAAGAAAAAATAAGCAAAGTTATAGAAGAAAGTAAAACTAAAGACGAAGATTTGCTTGACGATACGGAACTTGTCGCAGTAATAACGGCTTCTATATCTGCATATACGGGAAACAATAAATTTATAATAAAGTCTATAAAGGAATATAAAACTCCAATATGGGGAATGATTGACAGATTAGGAGATTAATATCTATTAATATTTAATTAATATTTAATTAATATTTTAAAGAATAAAAAATAAAAATTAGGAGATACTATGATTAAACAATATAAAATAACGGTAAACGGTAAATTATACGATGTTTCCGTAGAAGAAGTCGGAGAAATTATAGGCGGAGTTCATACCTCAAAAACGGTGTCCACTTTTATAAATGTCGATAATACTAATCGAGAAAAACAAATTACAGACAAACCGCAAGATTCTATACAAAGTTCCACGCAGAATTCCGCCCCGATAGACGAGAACGCGATTTCGGTTAAAGCACCGATGCCGGGAACGATATTATCTTTTACCGTATCAGTTGGAGATTCGGTTTTAGAAGGGCAGGTTGTTGCTATACTCGAGGCAATGAAAATGGAAAACGAATTAATAGCTCCCGCTTCCGGTAAGGTCAAATCTATCCTTGTGGAAAAAGGTTCTTCGGTTGTAGAAAATCAAATTATATTACAAATAAGTTAAGGCTGATTTATGAATAGAATTTTAGGTTTGGATTTTAACGATTTATTTGCGGGATTTTATCCTCCTTCGTTCGCTCAAATTATAATGATTCTTTTGGGCGCTTATTTAATATATATGTCAATTTATTATAATAAAAAGCCTCTGCTTCTTCTTCCAATGGGAGTGTCAATATTGGCGTCTAATATGCCTTTGCCAAAAATGACTACGGAAGTTATAAACGGTTTTTTAGGATTCATATATGGCGGAGCGGATTCTGGAGTTTATTCTATTTTAGTGTTTTTTGCCGTTGGAACTATGATAGATTTGGGGCTTATTTTGGCAGACCCAAAAAATTTTTTTATAGGGGCAAGTTCTCAAATCGGAATATTTATAATTTTTTATATTATGAGTTCTATCGGCGTATATTTAAATTTGGGAGATAATATAGCAGCCGCCACTTCCATTATCGGAGCGGCAGATGGTTCGCTTTCTATGTATATAGCTTCGCTTATAGCCGAACCGAGATATTTTGCGCCCATAGTTATAGCAGCTTATTTATATATGGAATTATTGCCAACTTTACAAACAGCTGTTACAAAATTTTTAACCACTAAAGAAGAAAGAAAAATTTCCATGTCTTATTTACGACATGTTTCAAGAGGAGAGAAAATCATATTTGCCGTAATCGCTATGGGATTTTGCGGTATATTTTTATCGAATTCTTTTCCGTTGATAGCGGCTTTGTTATTTGGAAGCATATTGAGAGAATCCGACATAATTAAAAATTTTTCCGTTAGTTTGCAAAAATCTTTAAATGGAATTCTCACGATGCTTATAGGAATAGCGGTAGGTTCTTCGACTACGGCGGAAACTTTTATAACTTTAAATACTATTATTATATTTTTATTCGGTTTGCTTTCGCTAATTTTAAGCACGATTATAGGAGTCCTTACGGCGAAAATAATAAATATAATAACCGGCGGTAAAGTTAATCCTATTATAGGTTCGGCTGGATTAAGCGCGTTTCCAATACCCGCTTGGGGAGCGCATATTTACGGGCAGGAAAACAGTTCTTCTAATTGCCTTCTTTTGCATGCGATGGCTGTAAATATTTCTGGGATAATATCGGGGGCGGTTACGGTTGGTATATTGCTCGCTTTTTTCCACTAATCGTTAGTCATTATAAGATATTAAAAAAGCGCGAGATAATACAAATCAGAATTCGTTAAATTCTTTAATAACAAGTGGTTTACCACAGGAACGCAAAGTGAAAGCCACATTTTATTAGAATGAAAATTTTATTTTGTATGAATTACTACAAATTTTTCTTAACAATGACAAATATAAAAATTAACTCTCAATGACGATTTTTAATAAAATTCTTAAAAATTTTAT
>CAZUEE010000124.1:0-2498 GCA_964619175.1 uncultured Brachyspira sp.
TTTTGTTTATGGTGGGATTGTTATGTTTTATGGAGATTATGATAAATAAAAATACTTATAATGACGAAAAATTAAGATATTATTTCGCTAATCCATTTTGAAAGTTTATTTGGGGTTAATGCTCCGACTTTCGCTCCAATTTTTGAAAAATATCTTGCGGCTTCTTTATCGTAGCTAATATTTGAATTATAATCTAAAGCCGTTAAAACCAATAGTTTGCTTCCAGATTCTATTATGTCGTTTGCGCTTTTATACATAAATTTATAATCATTGCTGTCGAATAAATCGCTTATAAGAATAACGATTGTTTTATACGGGTCGGTTATTATTTTTTTTGCATATTCCAAAGCTTGCACTATATCCGTTCCTCCTCCCAATTGCACTTTAAATAAAATATCTATCGGTTCTTTTACATATTCGCTTAAATCCACTACGGAAATATCGAATATTACAAGTTTAACGGACATATAAGGCAAATTTGCAAATATCGAAGAGATAATACTTGAGTAAATAACCGAGTTAAGCATAGAACCGCTTTCGTCTATAAGTATTATTATATTCCAAGGATTATATCTTTTTATATTTTGATTAAAATATAATTTGTCCACAAAAATTTTTTTATCTTTATAATTATAGTTTTTCAAATTATGTCTTATGGTTTTTTTTATATCGAGATTTTTAAATATTTTATTTTGGCTTGTGGAATTTGGAAGTTTTTTCCCGTAAAATGTCTTTTTTATTTCTATTTCCATTTTCTTTTTAATCTCTTCGACTATTTTTTTTACTATATCATAAGCTAATTTTTTTACATTTTCGCTCATAGTGTCTTTAAAAGCGAGAATATTTTTTAAAAGTTCTATATTAGGTTCGATTTCTTTAAGTATATTTTCGTCTGTTAAAATTTCAGTTAATTTATATTTTTCTAAAGCTTGTTTTTGCATTATTTCGATAGTTTCTTTTGGAAATAATTTTTTAACTTTTGAAATCCATTTTGGAACTGTTAAAGCGCTTTTTTCTTTTCCGAATCGTTTTTTTGAATCGTTTGAATTTAAATAGTTTAAATTATTTAAATGATATCCGTTATTTTTAGAATATTCTCTATCGTATAAAAAATTTAAAGTTTCGTCAATTTCAAAATATTTGCCGTCAATTTCCAAATTATCTTCTGCAAAACTTCCGAGTATCAAACGCCATCTATTTAAATTTTCATTATTTAAATCTATTTTATTTTTCATTTCATGCAAAACGATAAAACTAAAAATATTTAATTTATTCTTCGGCTATACTCATAGGCATTATAATAAAATAATAGTCGTCTCTCTCTATTTCTTTTATCATAGTCGGGCTTGAATCTTTATTTACCATAAAAGTGACTATTTCGGAATCTATTTGTTTAATAACATCTTGTATATAAGTGTAATTGTAAGCCACAGAATTGTCTTCTCCCGAATATTTTATGTCTATTTCTTCTACGGATTCTCCCATTTCTTGATTTATGCCTTTAACTTTAAGCGCTTCTTCGGAAATATTTAATATCATTCTTTTTGAGCGAACATCGTTAATCATAGGAACTATTCTTCTTATTGCGTCAAGCAAATCGTTTTTATTAACTCTAAAACTATAAGAAAATTCTTTCGGTATAACCTGTCTAAAATTCGGGTATTTTCCTTCGATAAGGCTTGAAACGAAATCGTATTTTCCAACCTGAAAATAAACCTGCTGTCCGTCCACTCCCATTCTAACTTGTTCCACTTCGTCATAATTTGCCGTAACGAGTATTTCATTTAAAACTTTAGGCTCTATTATTATCGAAAAAGAACCGCCTTGTATTCCGTCAAATTCTCTCTCTATGATAGCCATTCTTCTTCCGTCCGTTGCAACGGCTACGAATTTAGAATCGGTTTTTTCAAAACATATTCCTCTTAAAGCGGGTTTAAAAGGCTCTTTCGCTATAGAGGTTATTGTTTTATTAATCATAGTAACCAATTCTTTTGTGGGAAGCATTATATAATTTATATTATCTTCGCTGTCTGGGTATTGAGGGAAATCATCCGCCTTCATACCGATTATTAAGTGTTTTATTTTTCCGTTTTCGGATTCTATATTAATTTTTTCGTTTTCTTCTACATTTATAGTTATCAAACCCTCGGGCATTTCTTTTAATATAGAACTTATTTTTTTTGCGTATATTGCAACCGAACCTTCGCCATCGCAATCGTCCAATATTATTCTACTTCTCGCCCAAACCGAGCCGTCCGTTGCGGTTAATGTGAGCATATTGCCAGAGAGATGAAAAAGAACATTGCTTTCTATATTATAAATTACCTTTCCCTCTACGACATTTTCTGTAACTCCGATTGATTTTACTATATCCTTTTTAAAACATCTAAACTTCATAGCTTCCCCATAATTGTGAATATTTATTTTTGCATTGACAATTTTATCATTAAAAAACATTTTTTACAATACGATAATTTATTTATTATAAAAAATATTAA
>CAZUEE010000124.1:2598-6310 GCA_964619175.1 uncultured Brachyspira sp.
ATAAAAAATATTAATAAACAAATTTAAATTTACTATTTTGTAATGCTTGTTGTCTTTTATAATATTTGTTTTTGATTTTTACTTAAGATATGATATTATACTTTGTTTTATTAATTCAATCAATTATTCCGAAATATCAAATTCATGCATCTTTATAATAATTAGATTAATTTGAGGAGTTTTGTTTATTCAAGTATTCTCTATGTTTTCTATAAACTATTATAGGCATATCGCCCGGTATTAGTTTTTCTTCCAACATTCCCGAGTGAGTCTCTTCGTTTGGCTGAGTTTTTACAACATTTTTATCTTGTTTAAGTATTATATCCGAATATTTTTTGCCGATTAAATTTATTATAAATCTTAATATCGGAATATTGACTATTTTTTGATAAAACCGCATATAAATTACGGTATTTTTATCGTCTATGGGAGCAAAAACTCCAAATACTCGCATCTTATCAAAAATATAATTCTGCCAAGTATTTGGAAAATAAAAATAAAGAAAATATTTTAAATCGGATTCGCTCAATGCCGAAGAGTTTAAAGATTTTTGTCCTTTATCCAAAACATTATTAACATAAAATTTCATCGTATCGTTTTCAAGTTCTACGATTGGACCGTTTACCACGGTTTTATTGCCATTTCCTATAGTATTATAATGGACAAAAGGAAGGTGAGCTACATCGAGTTGATTTTCTATGCATCTGGTATAATTAATATTCCATTCATCTTTAATAGTAGAATAGGAAAATCGATTATCTTTTAAATTGTCTGGGAAAGCTATATTGTCATTAACTTTATCTTTATCTCCAATCCAAAGCCATATAAATCCGTATAATTCTTTAACTATATAACTTTCTACAAAATAATGTTTGGCTACTTCGGTTTTTCTGCCGTTTGCGGGAATAATTACGACTTTGCCCGTTTTATCGTATTCAAAACCATGAAAAGGACATACAATATTGTCTTTATGAACTTTTCCAGCCGACAGAGACGCTCCTCTATGACAGCATTTATCTTCTATGCAGCAAATATTTTTATCGTTATCTCGCCAAAAAACAAGATTTTTATTAAGTCTTTTTGCAAAAAATGGTTTATTATTTTTAACTTCTTTAGAATCAAGAATCGCATACCACATATTATAAATCATGATAAATTTTCCATTCAATTAATTAACTATTAAAAAATTACAATAAATAAATTATAATAAAATAAACAAATAATAATAAAAAAAATAAAAATTTTGTATATAATTATGTTTTATATACTTCATAAAAAATATGTTAAGTATTTTTTCGCTTTACCGATATTAAATTTAAATGCGGTAAATATTTATTAAGTTAACATAAGAATTGATATATTTATCTTACCGTTATATAATATACAAAATATTATATTATTAAAGAGAGGGAATAATATGGCAGACGAAGAAAATTTAGAATTAGAAGAAGGCGAAGAAGAGGAACAAACCGAAGAAAAATCTAAGAGAAAATTTACCATAAGCCCTATGATTATTAAAATACTTATGATTATTGCTGCCATTTTAGTAGTGGCTTTAATCTCTGGCGTTATAGCTTTTGTCGTTTCAAGAGGCGTGGGTAGAGCGCAAGGAGTTAGGGGCGGAATTGCAGACGATATGATAAAACAACCGCCTCCAACTTATTTTCCAATTACCCCGGATTTTAACGCCAATACGGCAGATGTGGATGTTACTAGATATGTTAAAGTAAGCATAGTTTTAACTTATACGGCTAACGCCAAACAGTTGGCTGTTGAACTTCCCGAAAGAGTTTATATGATAAAAGACAGAGTATATTCCATAATAAGGTCTTATAATTTCGACCAATTAAGAACGAACGAAGGAATAGAACAGTTAAAAGCCGATATTAAAAGGGAAATAAACAGTATGCTTAGAAACGGACAAATAGACGATGTATTGTTTGTAGACCTTATATTAAGTTAATTTGAAAAATTGTTAAGGATATTCGTATGACAGAAGTATTGTCACAGAGCGAAATTGACGCGTTATTAAGCGCAATATCGTCTGGAAAAAGTTTGGATAATATCGACACTAAACGCGTTGAAGTAGAACATAGAAAAATAAAAATTTACGACTTTAAACGTCCCGATAAATTTTCTAAAGACCAAATTCGAACGCTTCAAATGATGCATGAAAACTTCGCCCGCGTTACCACAACTTCTTTATCGGCGCAGTTAAGAACTTTGGTTGGAATCCATGTCGCAAGCGTAGACCAGCTTACATACGAGGAGTTTATAAGAAGCGTAAGCAATCCTTCCACTTTGGCTATGGTTAGTATGGACCCTCTTAAAGGAAGCTCGATTTTGGAAATCGACCCTTCTATAACTTTTACGATTATAGACAGATTATTCGGCGGACCCGGAGAAAGTCCAAAAAATCTAAATAGGGAACTTACCGATATAGAGCTTTCCGTTATGGAAGGAATCATAGTTAGAATATTGGGAAATTTAAGGGAAGCATGGTCTAATGTTATAGATTTAAGACCGCGTTTAGGTTCGATAGAGACCAACCCTCAATTCGCTCAAATGGTAAGCCCAAACGATATGGTAGTTTTAATCACTTTGGAAACTAAAGTAGCGGATGTGGAAGGTATGATGAATTTTTGTATTCCTTATATTACGATAGAACCTATACTTTCAAAATTATCGGCTCAATATTGGTATGCTTCTGTTAAGAGAGGAAGCACTATAGAAAACTTAAAAATTATTAAAGAAAAATTACAGAATATATATGTGGAAACTTCGGCGGAGCTTGGCTCTATGCAACTGCCTCTTTCGGATATTCTTAATATTCAAAAGGGAGATGTCGTTAAATTTACCGATACTAAAATAACCGACCCCGTTATATTTAAGGTTGGAACGAGAAAGAAATTCTTATGTCGACCGGGCATATCGGGAAGCAGAATGGCTGTTCAGCTTACGGGAGTCATGGACGGCGAGGCAGATATAACCGAAGAAGATTTATTAAAAGAGGAGGAATAATATGATAAGCGACGGCGCATTATCTCAAGATGAAATAGAAGCTTTGCTTAAAGGTTCTGACGAGGCTTTTGGAGGAACGGATTTGGCATTGGATAGCAATGTGGACAAACAACTTTTTAACGAGGCGGCTAAAATTATAGCGGATAATCAGGCTTTCTCATTATCTTCTATTACGACAAAAACCGTAACTATAACAAATGTTGCTACTACTATAGGAAATTCGTCAAATTTGCAGCAAATGTTGTCGGGTAGAATGGTAGAGGCTAAAGTTTCTTATGCGGGCGGAAATATATATTATTTTATTGGCGAAAACGAGGCTTTGGCAGTAGCTTCATTAATGATGGGGCAAAAAGAAGAAACCTTAAACGATATGGTAGCTCAAGTATTGAAAGAAGCATTCTCTCAAATGGTGGCTTCTTCAGACAGCGCTTTAACTACGAGATTTGGCGGTAATTTTCACAATTCGTCTATAGAAACTTCTATATTGGAAGATGCTACGACCGTTAATATAGACGGCAGTTTGGCTATAGTTAATGGGGCGGCTTCGGTAGAGGGAGAATTTGAAAACTCTCCTTATATATTCGCTATAGAACTTCCTCTTTTAAAGTCTCTTTTAGGAAATAGTAAATCTGCGGGAAATAATCCTTCAAGCAATTTGGGGTCCGGCGATTTAAATAATCAAGAATTAGAA
>CAZUEE010000125.1:0-5479 GCA_964619175.1 uncultured Brachyspira sp.
ATGTTTATGCATCCGGTGCAAGATTTCAGTTAAATAGACAATAATTTTAAGGAGGTAAAATTATGACTATGAAGAAAATTTTAATAATATTTTTAAGCTTAATTCTTGCCGTAGGTTGTTCGAGCGAATTTGACCCTAGAGGCGGTTCGAGAAAATCTATAGTAGATGGAGGCGGACAATTAAACGATTATGGAGACGGCGATTTGATTGAAAACGGAAGTGATAATGCAAGTCAAATATCCGCTTTTATAAACAAATATGAAGGCATATATTATTTGGACGGACAGGTAAAATACAAACTCAAAAACGGAAAACTTTACGAAAATAGAAGTTGGCAATTTACTGAAGTTACGAGCGGAATAACCGTAGAACCTAACGGCGTTAAGATGCAAATAAGTAATCTCGGAGATGAAGGAAAAATAGAAGTTTTGAATTTTAGAAGACAAGGAGACAGTAAAGACGGATTTAGTTCCTATTCTTCTTTTATCCTAGTTAAAGAGGATGCCGTAGATACTTCTATGCATAGGATTGGGCAATCTTCTTCTTTGACAAGTTTTAAGGGAACTTATAAGTCGGAAGGCGAAAAATTCTTATCTATAGACGGTGCCGGAAATATATATTTTAAAGAAGCCGTAAGCGGAAGTCATGTTTCTATAAGAGGTAAAGATTTGACTATAGCCGACAGCTATAATAAGAATATCATAACATTCGAAGAAGGAAATGTCTATTACAGAAAATATGCAAGAAGCGGCGACGATGATGTTACGGTATATTCATGTTCTGTAACCAGAGACTTTATAGAAAGTTTGGGAGAAGTTGCGTATGCTAATAGCGATAGAAATACAGTCAAGAAAGATAAAACGAAAATAGTAGTTGAATTAAATAAATTTGAAGTAAATGATAAAGGAGTTTCCATAAAGTTAGGTTCAAATCCACAAAGTTATCCGGATTGTTTTATTATAGCAGATGGTTCTGGGTATATAATGAAAGAGGCTAAATATGCCATATTGAAAGGAAACACCATTACCGTTTTTGAAAGCAAATATAAAGTAAGCTATACTTTGACTTTTAGCGAAGATAGAAGCGAATGCGCTTATACAAAAGGAGGCTCTACTATAATATTAAATAGAATATAATTTAATTAAACTATAATTATTTATATTAGTTTTTAGGGGCTTTTTTAAGCCCCCTTTTTTATTTATATTATTTTCATTATTATTTAATCCCTATTTCCTTTAATATTTCTATATTTTCCAATAATTTTAAAAAAGTACTTGACGATTTTTTTTTTTTCTTATCTTAATGGTAGAGATGTTGATGATATAAAAATTATCAATGTCCAAAAAAAATTAATCAAAGGAGGATGAGTTATGAAGAAACTCACAATTTTATTTGCGATTGTCAGCATGATAGCCGCAGTCGGATGTGAAAATAAAGTAACATACAATATAACCGACGAAGAAAATAAAGCAATGATGACAATCGAAGAAGCAGGCGGTAGGGCTGTTACCGAAGTTGCTGAAATAGTAGGGTTTTTACAAACGCCAGATTACGAAGGGGTATTTTTTAACGATGCGGGACTTGCAGGATATAAAATTAAAAATTCTCAAATCTATTTTGTAAAAACAATAGATGACCCTAACGATGTTAATCGCAAAAAAGATGTATGGACGAATATTCCCATAAATGAGATTGCGGTTGATAAAAATCTAAACAAACTTCAGTATAGGCATCCCGATAACGGTTTGGAAATTATTACTTTCGACGGTTTCGGATACTATTATTATATCGATGGCGGCGGTTTGCCTAAATATTATAAGAAATACGATTATGTAGAAGACAAATATGCCGGCACTTGGGTGGGTAATAGTAGCGGAGAAAAAAAGTTGAAGGAAATAGAAATTAACGAAGACTCTATTAGAAGAATCTTCACACCTGATAAGAATAATTCGAATGGTAGCTATGAAAATTCAATAAAATATGCTTCTTTAAAAAACAATACCTTAACATTTAAAGGATTGGACGGGCATAAAATAGTATTTAATAGCGACCAAAGAACGGGCATTTATTACTATAGCGATGGTTCTAGCGACACTATAACCAAACGATAATTAAGGAGGCAAATTATGACTAAAAAGAAAATTTTTATAATATTTTTAAGTTTGATTATTGCCGTAAGTTGTAGCGATAATAATATTAGTAATCCTACGCGAAAACAAATGACAGAACTTGCGGGTGGCGGCGGACATTTAAAGGATTACGGAAACGGAGATTTGATTGAAAATGGAAATTCCGATGCAGATTCGATATCCGCTTTCATAAACAAATATTCCGGCGTATATTACGGAGACGGAGCTATAGAATTCAAACTTAAAGATGGAAAACTTTACCAGCTTCCAGGTTGGATATATAGCGAAATTGATACTACGGAAGGAATAATAGTAGAACCTAACGGAGTAAAGATGCAAATAAGCAACCGCAAAAACGACGGAAAAATAGAAGTTTTGAACTTTGCAAATAACGGGCTAAGTTCGTATTCTTCTTTTGTCCTTGAAAAAGATACCGCCGTTGATACTACTATGCAAAAAATCGGACAGTTTGATTCTTTGAAAAGCTTTAAAGGAACTTTCAAAGAATATGACGGCAAGAATTATAGCAGTAAATTCTTATCTATAGGCGAAGACGGAGCGGTATATTTCAAAGAAGCCGTAAACGGAAGCGGTAGAGTTTATATGAGTAACGGAGATTTGATTATAGTCGACAATTCCGACAACAAGAATATCGTAAAATTCAAAGAAGGCAACTTTGTTTATAGAAAATTTACGAGAAGCGGAAATGTAGACACTACGCAAAATACCTACTCTGTAACCAAAGACTTTGTGGAAAGTTTGGGCGAAACCAAATACGAACATGAAAGCCAAGGTATAAAGATAGAATTTACTAAATTCATTCCCGACTATGACAACAATAAAACTGAGGTTGTAAACGCAGGCACTGTTAAAACTACTATAAACAATGGCACAAGAGATATAATAGAAAGACCTACCAAATATTGCGTATTGAAAGGAAACACTCTATACAGATTTAGCGGAAACAGGGTAGACTGGAGTTTGACTTTCAACGCAGATAGAAGCAATGCTAGTTATAGCAAAGGAGGAACATTAATTAAAAAATAGACTATAATTTAAGGAGGCTATAATTAATTAAATTTATAGTAAAATTCATATAATATTTATCATTAGTTTGCAGGGGCTTTTTTAAGCCCCTTTTTTATTATAGGTTTTATATTTTAATTATTATTTATTATTAATATTATTTAATTCCTATTTCCTTTAACCATTCGACTATTTTATCTCTTGCCGATTTTCCACCTGAACCGAAAATTGAAAATCCTTTCAAAACTTTTTTAGCTTTCGATATTCTTTCGATATCTTTAAAAGAATTTCCGTATCCTCCGCCTCCATGCGTGCAAAAAGGCGCTATAATTTTACCTTTAAAATCGGCGCTTTCCAAAAAAGTGGCTATTGGAGGAGCGATAGTGTCCCACCAATTCGGAGAGCCAACTATAATAATATTATAATCGTCTATATCGACTTTGTTTTTTATTTTAGGTCTGTATCCCATGTTTATTTCTTTTTTAGCCTGTTCGACAACATCGTTATATGAAACGGGGTAAGGATATTCTGGTTCTATTTCCATTATATCTCCGTTTGTCTCTTCTTTTATAATCTCCGCTATCTTCTTAGTTTTTGAAGAATGAGTATAATAAACTATTAAAATTTTATTTTCCATTTTGTTTTTATTCTCCATATTTTTATTTATTATTTTATTTTTACTGCTTATTTTTTATATATTAACAATAGCCCGTCATTTTTTAGTTTTTTAATATCGCCAAATTTAAACTCTTTCGTTAAACTTTTTCCGTCCACAGTTTCCGATATCGTGGAGTTTTTGCTTCCGTCTATAAAAGGCGCTATCATAATATTTATTTCGTCTACCAAACCTTCTTTAAAAAATTCCGCGTTTATTATAGCTCCTCCCGTTAGGGCAAATCTTTTTATGTCGAAAAATCTATATAATTTATCAAGCGCAATATTTAAATCTATTTTTTCCTCTCCCGCAAAAATATAAGCGATTTTCTTTTCTTTAAGATAAGCTATATATTCTGGGGCTACTTTATTAGTGGTTATAACCAAAACCTGATTTTTAATATTTTCGGGATAAATAAGCAAATTGTCTTTCCATTTTACCTTTCCTCTAGAATCGAAAGAAACTGCGTAAGGATATTCGCTTTTAATAATATTATCCTCGTAATCTATTTTTAAGTTTTTGTATTTTGAAATATCTATATTCTCATCGCTGAAATATATTTTATGAGTATTGCTTCCGTTTCCCCAAGCGTCAGAAATTTCAAGTTTTAATTCTTCGTAATAATCTCCCAATTCGCTATTATAATCTTCTATAAAACTTCCGTCAATTTTACCGTCAATAGAAGTTAACATAAGTAATGAAACATAAGGTTTAAACATTTTTCCTCCCATATTTAAGCGCTTATTTTTAATTTAATATTTTTTATTTAATTTTAATTTTTTTTATTTATTTCTTTATTCTATAACGGACTTTAAATAAAAATTTAATTAATATTTAAAGTCCGTTTGATTTTCAAATTTTATTTTTTATAATTTATAAGAAATTTTACGGTTTCCACATCTTGATGAGATAAGAATAAACTTTTTCCCATATCCATAGATTTTATTTTATTCATATCATCTTCTGAAAGTTCAAAATCGAATACATTAAAGTTTTCTATTATTCTCTCTTTATGAACGCTCTTTGGAATAACTACAACATTTCTTTGAATGAGCCATCTTAAAATCACTTGAGCTGCCGATTTGTTATATTTTTTCCCTATTTCCGACAAAATAGGATTATTAAACATATCGTTTTTTCCTTCAGCAAAAGGTCCCCAAGATTCTATTTTAGTGCCGTATCCTTTCATTATTTCATCGTCATATTCTCTTTGAAAGAAAGGGTGAGTTTCTATTTGATTTACTGCCGGTTTTATTTTATTATGTTCGGCAAAATCTACCAATCTGTCGGGATAAAAATTACAAATTCCAATCGCTCTTATTTTTTTAGATTCGTTTAATTCTTCCATAGCTCTCCAAGAACCGTAATAATCTCCAAAAGGTTGATGAATTAAATATAAATCCAAATAATCTAATTGCAATTTTTCCATAGAAGCCTCAAAACCTTTTTTAGCTTTTTCATATCCCGCATCGGTAATCCATAATTTTGTCGTTATAAACAATTCTTTTCTGTCTATACCGCTTTCTTTTATTGCATCTCCTACGGCTTTTTCGTTTTGGTAAGCGGATGCCGTGTCTATCAATCTGTATCCCGCCTCGAAAGCATGCAAAACCGCTCTTTTGCATTCGTCATAATCGGGTATTTGATAAACTCCGAAACCCAATATTGG
>CAZUEE010000125.1:5489-6279 GCA_964619175.1 uncultured Brachyspira sp.
TGGCATTTCCACGCCGTTGTTTAGTTTTACATTTTTCATTGTAATTCTCCTTTGTTTTATTTATTTTTAATTTTTAATTAGCAATTCTTTTTCTTTTTCGATTAAAATTTTTTCGTAATTTTCTATTTTGAAATTCAATCTTTCAAAAGTGCTTTGAATATCCTCCAATCTTTTTTGTATAACTTCCCTTTGTGAAATTAATAATTGTTTTCTAGCCTCTATAGTCGAATCTCCTTTCTTAAAAAGTCTTAAATATTCTATTAAAGTTTCTATAGACACTCCCGCATTTCTAAAACATATTACGAATTCTATATATCCCAAGTCTTTTTCCGTGTAATCTCTTATTCCAGATTCGCTTCTGTTTACTTCGGGAATTAATCCTATTCGCTCATAATATCTTAAAGTATCCGCCGAAAGATTTACTTTTTTACTTACTTCAGCTATAGTCATAATTTACTCCTTACATAATTTTAAATTATTAAACCTATATATTAATTATAACATTGGAGTTAACTCCAGAGTCAAGCCATTTTATTTAATTCAACTTAATTTAACCGTTTTAATATTAAATCAAAAAAAATTATTAATCAAATATTTTAAAAAGTAAAATTAAATCCTTGACAAATTTTATAAAAATGTTATATTATAAATAGATTAATCGCCAAAATATAACTGTAAGGTATAATTTAAATATGATTAATAAAAGACACTATAAATTAATATACTGTAACTTTCTTAAGCAAAGCAAAGCAAAGCAAAGCAAAGCAAAGCAAAGCAAAGCAAAGCAAAG
>CAZUEE010000126.1:0-6278 GCA_964619175.1 uncultured Brachyspira sp.
AAAAAGTCGTTATTGAAACAGGCATTTAGTGGCGAGTTGGAATTATAAATTGTTTTACTTTCCCAAAATAAATTTAACTTTTTCTCGTCTTAAAAAATCCGATATATCTATACATTCTACTTCTAATTGTTTGCATACATTTGGAATTTTTATTTGGCTTTTAGTATTATTTCCGCTTTTTGCCTCATGAGTAATTATAGTATAAGATTCTTGATAAGCTAAAGCGACTAAAAAATAATCCGCTCCACTTGAAAATTCATTTACGGCTTCTTGATAATACTCCATTTTTTGTAAAGTTTCGGAAATTTTAGAATAAGACTCTGCCGTTATATTCTCAATCGACAAGAAAAAACCTTTATTTTTTAATTTCTCTTTAAAATCTTCAAGTTCTTTTTTATCAGGTTTTAATTCTTCGTAAACTTTAATAATAGATTTTACATAATTTGAATCGGATGCTTTATCTAAAAATTCCCAAAAGCCGGGGCAAATATCAAAAGCGTAAAATCTATAGGCGGATTCTATAAAAATATTAGTGTCTATTAAATATTTACTCATTATTGAATCCCCAATTTTTCAGCTATTTTATTAAAAAATTTAACAGTTTTTATATCAAGCAAATTAATAGCGTCTTTATAAGTTTCATAGCCGTTTAGAGTATCTGTTATGACACTTTTTGCAAAATTTTTACTATTCGAAGCTATGATATTTGCATAACAATTGCCACCCGATTTTTTTCTACCTTTTGGAATTTTATTTAAATAAATATTTTTTAAATTCTTATATTCTTCGTATTTTATAAAATTGTTAATCATAGCTTTTGTAATTATTGCAAGATGACTTGCAATATTGTTGAAATGCGAATCAATTTTTTTTACATTTTCTTCAATACTTATATTTTTATCCCACCGATTATTAAACTCTTCCGAAGGCATTAGAATTTCGCTTGCTATATTATTGCATTTATATTCTTCTTCGATATTAAAATCGTAAGAACTTATTCCACTATGTTTTAAAATTATATGAGCGAGTTCATGCAAAAGAGTAAATATTTTGCCGTTTTCGCTAGTATCTTTTGAATTTATAAAAATAAGAGGAGAATATTCGTCATAAATCGCATATCCTCTGCATTCGTCAAGATTAATAGTTTTTTGAGTTTTATTTTGAGATATTCCGCTTTGCTGAATCATAATATTTTTTTCTTCCAAAACATCTTTTATATAAGTAAATCTCATTCCTTTATGTTTATTTTTAGCTTTATCAAAATCGCTTAAATTTTTAATCTCTTTTATTATCTCTTCATCGGAAGTAAAATTTTTATTATTCAGAAATTTATCATAACCGTTTCTAATAATATAATTTCTAAACCATTCCTGCTTCTTTTTACTTGAGGCTATAGAGACTTGAAGGTTATTTGAAAATTCTCTTTTTTCCGCTCTAAAATCTGCCAATCCTTTTTCGGTTTTAGGCAATTCGTTTAGGAAAATATATGCAAATGGAATATTTAAAATATCTGCAAATTTTATTAGTTTATCCGTTTCTATTTCAAAATTTTCAGAATTATTTTTAGAAAACTCGTTAAATTCTTTAGCCTTTCTTTTCCCAAACGCTTTAATAATATCGCTTTCAGAATAATTCAGTTTTTGAATAGTTTTTATATTTTCCGATTGTAATATCATACCTTGCAAATCCTAAAGTTATAATATAAAATTAACTATACGATAATATATTATAGTAAAATCATGATTTTATTAATATGAAAGTTAAGGAAAATTGATGAACGAGCAAGCTTTGATAACGAAGGTTTGGAATTATGCCACAATTTTAAGAGATAGCGGCATAAGTTATACGGATTATGTCTCGCAATTAAGCTATTTGTTATTTCTAAAAATGGAAAGCGAATTTGCAAGTATAGGCAAAGAGAATTCAAAAATTCCTAAACAATATTCTTGGGATAGAATAAAAAATCTTGACGGTGCGTCCCTTGAAGAAAATTATAGTAAAGCTTTAAACGAACTTTCAAAAGTTGGCGGAATAATCGGAACTATTTATAAAAAAGCTCAAAATAAAATCACTGAACCGGCTAAACTTAAAAGATTGGTTTCTCTAGTCGATGGCGAAACTTGGCTTGGTTTAAGCGTTGATGTTAAAGGGCTAATTTACGAAGGGCTACTTCAAAAAAACGCTCAAGAAACCAAAGCGGGAGCGGGACAATATTTTACTCCGAGAGTTTTAATAGAATCTATCGTAAATGTTATGCAACCAGAACCTTCTATGAATATATGCGACCCGGCATGCGGAACGGGAGGATTTTTGCTTGCGGCTTATGAATGCATGAAACAAAAAACTAAAGACAAAAATATATTAAAAACTTTGAGAGAAGAAAAACTTTACGGAAAGGATATTACTCCTCTTGTGGTTAGTCTTTGCGCTATGAATTTATATTTGCATGGAATCGGCGGCGATGTAAAACCTTTGGTAGAAGAAGGAGATTCGTTAACGGAACTTGGCGATATTCGTTTTGATATGATTTTAACCAATCCTCCTTTCGGTAAAAAATCTGCCACTAAAATAATGGGCGAAGAAGGAAATGTTGCCGTAGAAAAAGAAGAATATCAAAGAGACGATTTTATAGCCACAACTTCAAACAAGCAAATAAACTTTTTACAGCATATTATGAGTTTGCTCGCTATAGGCGGACATGCTGCAGTTGTAGTTCCCGATAATGTGCTTTTTGAAGGCGGAGCTGGAGAAAAAGTTCGCAAAAGACTTTTAAACGAATTTGACTTGCATACAATTTTAAGACTTCCCAAAGGAATATTTTACGCTCAAGGAGTTAAGGCAAATGTGTTGTTTTTCGACAAATACACTCCGATTGAAGACGAATATAGAACTAAAAATGTTTGGGTTTACGATTTAAGAACAAATATAAATTTGAGTCTTATGACAAACACTTTAAATAAAGAACATTTGGCTGATTTTGAAAAGAGTTTCTGCTTTAATAATTTTAATAAAAGAACCGAAAGCGATAGATTTAAATGTTTTACTCTTAAAGAAGTATTGGCAAGAGATAAAACGAATTTGGATATTTTTTGGATTAAAGACGAAGACCATCGGGATGTGGAAAATTTGCCAAATCCTAAAGAAATATCGAAATTAATTAAAAAGAATTTTAATCTTGCGTTAAAATATATTGAAAAAGTTTTATAGAATTTAATTATTTAAAATATTTTTTATATAATTTTAATAAATCAGAGCGAATATGAAACCCGAAGATAAAGTAAGAGAAAAAATAGACGAACTTTTGAAACAAGTCGGTTTCGTCATACAAGATAGAGCCGAATTTAATCGTCTGGCAGATTTAGGAGTAGCCGTTAGAGAATTCGTTATGTCGGATGGAAGCGAAGCGGATTATTTGCTTTTTATAGAAGGTAAAGCATGCGGAGTCATAGAAGCAAAAAAAGAAGGAGTTTCTTTAAGCGGAATACAAAATCAAGCTAAACATTATGCTGTCAATATTCCAGACGAGCTTCGAGTATGGCAAAATCCTCTGCCTTTTATTTATATGAGTAATTACAATGAAATTTATTTTGCCGATTTAAGAGAAAAAGATTCATGCTCGAGAGAGATTTTTTCTTTCCATACTCCTAAAGCTTTATTTGAAAATCTAAAACTAAATAAAACTTTAAGAGATTCTTTGAAAGAACTTCCTCCTATAGATACCGCAGGTTTGCGAGAATGTCAAATTGAAGCCATAAAAAGTTTGGAAGACTCTTTAAAATTAAATAAACCCCGCTCTCTTATACAAATGGCTACGGGTTCGGGGAAAACTTTTACCGCATGCAATTTTACTTATAGGCTTTTAAAATTTGCAAACGCTAAACGAATTCTGTTTTTGGTAGACAGAAGCAATCTCGGACGACAAACCAAAAAAGAGTTCGATAATTTTAGACTTAACGATGACGGAAGAAAATTCAGCGAAGTTTATATAACGAGTCATTTACAAAACAATCATATAGACAAAGACGCAAAGGTGGTTATCACTACTATACAGAGACTTTATTCTATGCTTAAAGGAGAAGACGAGTATAATTGCGAAGACGAAGAGGTCTCTTCTTTTGAAATATCTATGGGCAAACCTAAAGAGATTGTTTATAATCCAAAATTTCCAATAGATTTTTTTGACTTCTTAATAGTAGACGAATGTCATAGAAGCATTTACGGAGATTGGAGGCCGGTTTTGGAATATTTCGATGCGTTTATCATAGGACTAACGGCGACTCCTTCTAAACATACTTTGGGATTTTTTGGACAAAATATAGTTTCAGAATATCCTCTTGAAAAATCTATTATAGACGGAGTAAATGTCGATTGCGGGATTTTTCGCATTAAAACCGAAGTAAGCGAAATTGGAGGCAAAATAGAAAAAGGTTTTAGCGTTCCGGTAAGAGATAAAAGAACAAGAAAAACTATATATCAAAGTATTGACGAAGATATAGAATATAAAAGTGAAGACCTTGACAGAACGGTAGTAGTTCCAAATCAAATAAGAACTGTTATGCAATGCTATAAGGATTCGGTTTTTAAAGAGCTTTTCCCAGAACGAGAACCTACTTGGATACCGAAAACTTTAATTTTTGCAAAAGATGATAATCATGCCGAAGAAATTGTAAAAATCACAAAAGAAGTTTTTTCTAAAGGAGACGAATTTTGCAAGAAGATAACTTATAATATAGGCAGACAGAATCCCGAAGAGTTAATAAAATCGTTCAGAAATACATCGGAATTCAGAATAGCGGTAACGGTGGATATGATAGCCACAGGAACGGATATTAAACCTCTTGAAGTTCTTATATTTATGCGGGATGTTAGGTCGCAAATGTATTATGAGCAAATGAAAGGGAGAGGCGTTCGCACTATCAATATTAACGATTTAAAAAGCGTCACTCCTAACGCTAATGACAAAACTCATTTTTATCTTATAGACGCCGTAGGAGTTACGGAAAGTCATAAGAGTTTTTCGCAACCTTTGGAAAGAAAAAGAAATTTGAGCTTTAAAAAATTGCTCGAGAATATATCAAAAGGCGCAAACGATGACGATACTTTATCGACTCTTGCCGTTAGATTATCCAGAATAGAAAACAAATTAAGCAGGGAAGAGAGCGAAAATTTACTTGAGCTTACAGATGGAAAGAGTCTTAAAAGCATCTCTAACGAAATATTAAATTCCATAGATGCGGATTTTATAGATGGTAAAAGCGATAAAGAAATACTCGATATTAAAGATGAAGTTTTGAAACCTTTTAATTCTCCTTATTTAAGAGAACTCTTAATTAATATTTCCTCCAAAGCGGGCATTTATGTAGACGAGCTTACGATGGATAAAGTTATAAATTCTGGACATAGTTTGGAAAACGCCAATATTACGATTAAAAATTTTAGAGAGTTTATAGACCTTCATAAAGACGAATTGGACGCTCTCAGTATAATTTATAATCGTTCCTATAAAAACAGAAAACTCACTTATAAAGCGATAAACGAACTTAATCAAAAATTGTCGAGCTCAAATCTTTCTATATCTGCAATATGGAGGGCTTTTGAATTTACAGAAAAAGATAAAGTAAAACCGCTTAACCACCCAGAAAAGCAACTTACGAATTTGATTCAACTTGTAAAATTCGCATTGGGGTATGATAAAGAGCTTCAAGATTTTAGCAGTGTGGCAAACGCTCGTTTTAATTTATGGAGAGGCAGACAAATTAAAAAAGGAATAAAGTTTAGCGATGAGCAAGATAGATTTTTGGAAATTATCAAAGATTATATACTTTCAAACGCTTATATTGACAATATAAACGATATTCAGGATATTTGCTACGATGAGGGCGGAATTTTTAAGGCGAAAGAATTATTCAAAAGAGATTTGGAAAATTTGCTCGAAGAAATTTATTTAGCTTTGGTAAGTTGAAGTTTAATATTCGTTTTACGAAAAATTATAAATAAAATTTTTATATTTTAATTTTCTGCGACAAGTTGATTCTTGCTTCCATTAACCGTTCCGTCTTTATCCACTTTAACTGTAAATATTTTTGAAATGCCTTTCTCTTCGGCTGTTATTCCGTAATATGCATCCGCAATCGTGGCGGATACTTCATTATGAGTGATTATCAAGAATTGAGTTTTATCCGACAAACCTTTTACCATATTTTTGAATCTTATAATATTTGCTCCGTCCAAAGCGGCGTCAACCTCGTCCAATATGCAAAAAGGAGACGGACGATATA
>CAZUEE010000127.1:0-6231 GCA_964619175.1 uncultured Brachyspira sp.
ATTAAATATAACATTTTAATAAAATTTGTCAATAGCTTAATTGATAAATTGTGATTGACTATAAATAAAAAATTTAATATTATATTTATTAATTTTAATTAATTTTATTAGTAAATTAAACAAAAATAGGAAATAAAAAATGATTAGAGATTTAATTATATACGGAGACGAAAGATTACAGCAAAAATCTTTATATATAGAAAAAGTGGATGATGAAATACTCGATTTAATCGAAGATATGTTTGAAACGATGTATAAGGCTAACGGAGTAGGACTTGCGGCGGTTCAAATTGGAATATTAAAAAGGTTAATCGTAATATCTGTTCCAGATTTCGATAACGAAGAAGAGGAAAAACCGGATTTTAAATTGGCTTTGATTAATCCCGAAATAATTTGGCATTCTGAAGAAAAAGAAATTCTTGAAGAGGGATGTTTATCTTTTCCCGAAATAAGAGACGAAGTAGCAAGATATAAAAACATTAAAGTTAAATATATCGACATAAACGGAGAAGAGCAAATATTGGAAGCGAGCGATTATATAGCCAAAGTTTTGCAACATGAAATAGACCATACGAACGGAATAACTTTTATCGACAGATTGGAATCCTATCAAAAGAGAAGATTAAAAAAAGAATTGAAGGAATTGAGGAATAGTATAAAACATAGTTATAGCGTTTGACGATTATGTTGAAAATAAAAAATAAGAAAAATAATATAAAAAATATAATATTCGATTTGGACGGAACTTTAATCGATTCTATTCCCGATATATACAAATCGATTAACAAATCTTTGGAATATATTAACTTGCCTGAAATTCCTATGGATAATGTTCGTAAATATGTCGGAAACGGAGCGGCTTTGCTTATAAAAAGAACTCTAAATTTTTTTTCGGACAGTTTCGATAAAAAATATTTGGAGGTTGTCGAGGAAAAAATGTATAATTTCTATATGCAATATTACTACGAGCATTGTATAGATAGCACATATTTATATAAAGGAGTGGAAGAAACTTTAAAAAAACTTTTTGACTTAAATATTAATTTATTTCTTATAACTAACAAACCGAACGATATAGCGATTAATACCGTGAAAAAACTTAATATATTCGATTATTTTAAGGCGATTATCGGAGACGGAATCTATCCTTATAGAAAACCCGACATTAATATTTGGATTAATTTGAAAAAAGATTATAGTTTATTTGAAGATAATACTATTATGGTTGGAGACGGAATTCCAGATTACGAGTTCGCTAAAAATTCGGGCATAAAAGTTTTGCTCGCTTTATACGGAATAACCGATAAAAATATTCTTTTGGATTTAAAAAACGATTATTATATTAATTCTTTTTTTGAAGTTTATGATTTTATAAGAAATAACGAATAAAAAATATTATTATTATTTGTCATTATATTTATTTTTTGTTATAATATTTTAATTTAAGGATATTTTAATTTATGATAGAAAATTTGATAAAAAGATTACCCGAACTTGAACCTATAAAAAAAAATATAGAACTTGCCATAGAAGAGATTATAAAATGTTATGAGAATGGCGGAAAGGTTTTAATAGCCGGAAACGGTGGAAGCGCTTGCGACAGCGAACATATAGCGGGCGAATTATTAAAAAGTTTTCTCAAAAAAAGACCGATTAAAGAAGATATAAGAAAAGAATTATTAAAAATGGAAGACGGAAAATATATTGCAGATAATTTGGAAACTCCTTTAAAAGCCGTAGCCCTCACTTCGCATTTTGCTCTTTCTAGCGCATATTTAAACGATAGAGAACCTTATTTAGTTTTCGCTCAACAATTATTGTCTTTCGGAGATAGGGGAGACATATTTATTGCAATTAGCACTTCTGGAAACGCTAAAAATATATTATACGCCTCCCAACTTGCTAAAGCTATGGGAATAAAAATTATATCTTTTACGAATGAAAACGGAGGCAAATTGTCAAAAATGTCTGATATTTCAATAAAAGCTCCCGCAAAAGAAACTCATATAGCTCAAGAATATCATGAAGCTATATATCATGAATTATGCATAAGAGTAGAAGAGCATTTTTTTAAAGAGGACAGATAATTTATAAATTATTTAAATTATTCGGAATTCTTATCCCTAGTGTTTTTATCATGTTTGTATTGATTACAAAATCGTAACTTTCAATAGTTTCAAAAGGAATATCTCCAACTTCTCTTATATTTTCCAATATCTCAACGACTTTTTTAGCAGTAAATTTTCCCATATCATAATAATTTACGGAATATGTAACCGTCCCTCCTATTTTAGTCATACTAGCGTCGGCGCATATAACGGGTATTTTTCCGATTTCTTCTATTTTTGCCACATTTCCCATGCTGCTTGCGATTATATTGTCGGTTGGACTATATATCGCATCTACTTTATTTATTGCGCTTATCATAATCTGCTGTATTTCGTTGGCGTTTGCAATGGTTAAGTCTATATATTTTATTCCCAATTTATCCAATTTTTCTTTCGCCAATTTAATTTGATATATTGAATTTATTTCGCTCGAACAATATAAAAGCCCTATATTTTTTGCATCAGGAATTATTGCATGTAAAAGCTCTATTTGTTTTTCTATTGGCGGCAAGTTTATAACTCCCGTTATATTTCCGTTTGGTTTATTCAAATTAGTTACCAATTTTGCTCCTATAGGGTCGCCTATGCCCGAAGCAACGATGGGTATATCTTTTGTTAAATTCGCTATCGATTGAGCTGGCGGAGTTCCTATTGCAATTATTAAATCTTTTTTATCGTTTACAAATTTTTGAGCTATAGTATTGCAATTCGCCTGTTCACCTTGAGCGTTTTGATAATCTATTATAATTTTTTTATCATTGTTTTTATAATAGTTATGCAAATAGTCGCATATACCATTATAAATTAAGTCTAATGCATTATGCTCTATCATTTGACTTATCCCAATTCTAATAATATTTTCTTTATTTAATTTACTATTATTAGATTTAATTTTATTCATACTAAAAGAACCTATAGCCGCTAATAGTATTATTAAAACAAATAATATTTTTTTTATCGTTTTTTTTATGTTCATCGTTATTCCTCCGTAATTTATTTATTACTCTATGTAGTAATATTACTATATAGAGTAATATTTGTCAATAGCGATTATTGAAAAAATTAATAGTTTTTTTGATTAATTAATAATCGACTTGAAAATAATATGTATAAATATATAATTAAACGAAATTTATGAAAATTTTATTAATAAAGCAAACTTCATTGGGCGATGTTCTTCATATGACGCCCGTTATTAGAGCTTTGAAAAAATGGAAACCCGAAGCGTCTATAGATATAGTAACCGATAAAAGAGCTTTGGGAATACTTGAAAATAATCCTTATATTAATAAACTATATATACTCGACATTTATAAATACGAAAAAGAAATTTTTAAATCGCCTTTAAAATTTATTTCAACTATAAAAGAATTTTTTTCCCATATAAAAGAAGTGAGAAAAGAAAAATACGATATAGCGATAGATTTGCAAGGACTTGAAAGAAGCGTAATTTTTCTTTATTTATGCAAGGCTAAAAAAAAATATGCCAAAGGAAAATGGATGTTTGTAAAAAGTAATTATTATGTCGACATTAACGCCATAGTCGGTTTAATTTCGTTTTTAAAATTTTTTGATTGTCCGGACGATGGAACGGATTTGGATTATTTTTTACCCGAAACGATAGAGGAAGATTTTAAAAAAACTATGGATAAAATAAAACCTGCAAAAGAATTTGAAATAGAAAAAGATTATATATTGTTGTCTCCTTTTTCAAGATGGGAAACCAAAGATTTGTCGGTTAATAAAACGAGAGAGATAATAACCGAAATAAAAAAATTAAAGAACATGCAAATAATAGTGTCGGCGACTGCGGATTATAATAAAGAATGCGCCGAAATAATAAAAGGTTTCGACAATGTATTTGATTTTTCGGGAGTTTTTAATTTGTCCGAACTTGCATATTTAATAAAAAATTCTACGGGAATGATAACTGTAGATTCTTTTCCTATGCATACGGGATGCGCTTTCAAAAAACCTCTTATAGCTATATTTGGACCAACAAGCGAAATCAGAGTAGGACCTATAGCTGAAAATTCGGAGGTTTTTAGAGCGGATAATATAGAATGCGCAAGATGTTATAAAAGGAAAAATTGCCCAAATAATCATATATGCATTGAGAATATAGATTCTAAATTTTTGGCTAAAAGATTAATAGATAAAATATACAATAAAAAATATAATAAAAATTAGTTGAAATTAAAATAAGAAACTTCATTAACTATATTTTTAGATTTATCCAAAACATTTTTGCTTGCAGTGGCTCCGTCTTCCGCTATTTTTGAATTTTCATGCGTTATATTGTTTAATTCGCTTACAGCAGAATTGATTTGAGAGATACTATTTTCTTCGTTTATTACCGAATTTGAAATATCTATAAGTAACTTCAATACATCGTTTACGGAATTTTCTATTTTATTAAGCATATACGAAGACGCTTTAACCGACACTTTTCCATTATCAATTTTTTGTATTGTTTCTTTGGCTATATTCGATATGTCTTTTGCAGCATTTCCAACATTAATCGCCAAACTTCTAACTTCAGATGCCACTACTCCGAAACCTTTTCCCTGTTCTCCCGCTCGCGCAGCTTCCACGGATGCATTTAAAGCCAAAATATTCGTTTGTAAAGCTATCGATTCTATGGTTTTTGTTATGTCGGATATTTTCTTACTCGCTTCGGCTATTTCGTTCATATTTTCGGTGGTGGAATTTATGGCATTCACTCCGTTTTTTGTAGCTGTCGACACATTTTCGCTCATACTTTTTGCATTGCTTGCGTTTTTAGCGGTTTCTTGTAAAGAGGATAGGACGAATTCTACGGAACTTGCCAATTCTTCTAAAGCGCTTGCTTGAGAATTCGCTCTATCGGATAAATTGACGTTTCCTTTTGTGATAATATTAACCGAATCGTTTATTCCATTGATTTCATTTTTCATATTATAAATTATATTTCCCAAATTATTTTGCATATTGTTAAGCGCCCTTATAACATCTCCCGTTTGGTCTTTTTTATTTAATTCTCGGTCGTTAAACGAGGTATTGAAATTTCCCTTCGACATAGATTCTATGATTTTAATCGTGTCTTCCAGAGTAGAAGATATCGGTTTTGCAATTATAAGAACTAAAGCCAATTCTATAGTAGAAAGCAATATCAAAGCGGATGTAAGAATAACGGCTAATAATATTAAAGATTTTTTTAATTCGCTAGTTTCCATAGAAAGCACTAATATATACGGAAGATTTTCGGCGTTTGCGGACATATAAGCTTTGTCTTTTTTTACCCAACCGTAAACATCATTATTTAAAATATCATTTTTATATCGAGATATTTCCGAATTGTCAAAAATATTTTGTTTTAAAATATAAGTTTCGTTTGTATCATACAAATACAGTCCGTTGTCGTTTATTATGCTAATGTCGTAATTTCTATGATTTTTTATATATTCTATAACTTTTGAAAACAATACATCCACCCCGACTACTCCTAATAAATTCCCGTTATCGTAAATAGCCTTTGAAAAAGTTATAACCATTTCAGAGTTTATTATATTTAAATAAGGTTCGGATACGACAATATCGCTTGAAACGACAGCGTTTTTATACCAATCTCTTACGGTTTGGTCATAATCGTTGGGCAATCTCCCAGAAGTATTTAACATAAATCCGCCTTCTCTATAAGGAATTATTCCCGCATAATATATATTCATTAAATCTTTATCGTTGTTTAAAATATTTAAAAATACGTTTCTTAATTTATATTCGTCCGTTTCTTTTTCCAAATATGAGCAAATTACATTTACTTTTCCCTTTAGAGATAAAATATTATTTTCCAACATCGAAGTTAAACTATTTATATTATATTCTTCGTTTCTTAAAAATCTGCTTTCGTATTGCGGAAAATACAATATAAAAACTATGACGCATATGATAAATAGCGATATTATATAAGGTATTAGAAATTTAAGAACTAAACTATTTTTCCTATTTTTATTCATTTATTTTATCCTCTTTTGCAGGCTAATTAATATTCTAATTTTAAAAATTTTCGTTAATAAATAATATTCTATAATAATAAACTATTATAGAAAAATAGTAAATAATATTTTTTATAATATATTAAAAA
>CAZUEE010000128.1:0-6193 GCA_964619175.1 uncultured Brachyspira sp.
TAAAAGATATAGTCGAAGAAACTACTTATTTTAGAGCTGACGCTCCACAATTTGATGATATAACAATTCTTATAGCAAAATTTTTGTAATTAATTTAATGCATAAAAAATAATAAAATAATGTATATAAAATACGAATATTAATAATAGATTTAATTTAGGACTTTTATAATGAAAAAAATATTAATTTTTATTGTAGTCAATTTTTTAGTTTCTTTACAAACGCTTTATTCTCAAAACATAACCGAAAATTCGTTGCCGTTAAGAGCGAAAAATTTTATAAATATAAATTTTGCAGGCGATTCTATAGAAAGCGTGAGCTTATATAAAAACGGAGAAGGCTACGAAGTGAAAATAAAATCGAACTTTAATTTTGTATTTTACGAAACGGGATTATGGAAGAGTATTCTGGCAAACGATACGAATTCCACGATTCCAAGAAGTTGCATTCATAAGAATATGGTTAATTCGATAGATAGAGAATATCCGAATTCAAAAATAAGTTATATAGAAAGAAAAGACAAAAATTTTTTGATAATACTAAATAATCGGATAGAAATAGAAATAAGCGGATACGGATTAATTATAAACAGAAGAAATATAAATTAGCATTTTCATTTTTTGCGATTGATTTATTTTCTTTTAATGTTAACCTTTTAGATTAATTAATAAAACTTATTAAATAATGCGATTATATTATAATGGAAAATGAAGCTAATATTGAAAATAAAAATCGAAGCAAAAAAAGATTAAAAAAACTTCTTAAAAGAAAAATAAGAGAAAAGCGAATGAATTATATAAATAATTTGCGAATTATTAAAATGATGAGTCAAATAGACGATAAATTGTTTTTAAAAATTTTCAAAGACAATAGAAAAGGTTATTTTAAAAGTTTCATGAAGCTTATGAGCAGGCTTGGAGACGGATATGTATGGGCTTTTTTGTATTTCTCTTTTTATATGTTTAGAATAAAATATGCCGTTTTATATTTTTCAAGAGCCATTGCGGCGGCTTTTGTTTGCATATTCGTTTTTTTGTATATAAAAAATTTTGTTAGCAGAGCGCGTCCTTATAAAAAGCATGATAAAATCCCTATAATGTATCCGCCTGATAAACATTCTTTTCCTTCGGGACATACTATGGTTGGTTTTGCAATATCGTTTTCTATCGGCAGTTATAGTTTGGGTTCTTCCGTTTTGTTTTATACTATAGCTTCTTTAATAGCTTTTAGCAGAGTTTATGTGGGACTTCATTATCCTTTGGATGTAGTATGCGGAATAATATTCGGAACTGTTGTAGGAATATTGACAAATATAGTTTTTTATTATATTATAGGGTTGCCTATAATAGGGCATATATAATAATTTATATGATAAAACTAAATAATTATACTATTTTTATATAAAATTTTTACGATATTTAAATAAAAAAATATATTTTAATGGTTGACAATTTTTTTTATTATAATATAATTATTTCAAGTTTATAATTGATTAGCTATAAATTAAGGAGAGTGCGCTATGAAATTTTATAGAAGTACGCGGGATATACCTTGCTGCCTCATAATCGTTTGTTTGTTCATTTGCATAAGTTCGATTGCTGTTTATGGACAAAGCCCGAGCGTCTACATGGAAACTAGATTGCTCTATAACTTTGAGACATTGGACGAATGGCAGCCTATATCTAATGCAAGTCGTTTCTTATTCACGGGCGAGAGGACAAATGAAAACGGTGTTGTAATGAAATATCCGAATATGAGGTTATTTGCAACAAAGCCGTTCGGTATGGGAAATCAAGGATATAATTCCACAAATTCGCTATCGGTAAGCGTTTCTTTTTTCAGAAGGTCTTATAACTTCTTTGATTTGGTTCCTACCGTTCAAAAGATTATTCCGGGAAAAGCTCAAACTTTCGATGTATGGGTATGGGGAGGAAATTATAATTATACTATAGAGATGTTATTCTCAGATTATAATGGTTATACTTATACATTGCCTTTAGGTTCTTTAAAGTATATCGGTTGGAAGAATTTAAGCACATCTGTTCCGTCTTTCATTCCGCAAGCCGAACCTTATGTTCCGAGAGCCAAAGGTTTGAGATTCTTAAATTTCCGTTTCTGGGCTTCGCCTGATGAGAGAGCGGATAATTTTGTGGTATTGTTGGATTATTTCCAAACCGTTACCGACACATTTAGAGAATCTTATGACGGTTCTGACATCGAAACTACGCTCGGACAAGAGGTTGGCGGAAGTTCTTCTGAACAATATACGGAAGGAGGCGCTAGAGTGGTAGGCGAAGATGAAGGCGAAGAAAATACGGAAGAGCAACAATAAGTTAATGTAAAGGAGAAAATAGAAAATGAAAAGGTTAAGTATCTTAATAACGATGTTAATTTTAACTGTTGCATTCTTGTTGTTTGCGCAAGATGCGGCTGAAGAAACCGAAGAAGAAAACGGTAATAACTTTGTTACCGAATCTATTACCAATTTTGTTATAGATAATTTCGAGTTTGCAAATACTTGGCAAGGAGCTATGCCTCGAGACTATGGATTGGTAAATATTATTCGTAGAGAAGGCGGACCTTCGGATGTGGTTGCGGAAGGAGAAGAAGAAAATAAATATATACTTGGCGCTAAAGTCGAGTATTTTAAGACGGGTTATCCTTGGTTTTCAATCACGCCTCCAAGACCCGTTAAAATTCCGGGTTATACTAAAGAGATTAGCGTTTGGGTTGCTGGAAGAAATCATAATAATAAAATGAGTTTTTATATTTATGATATAAACGGAAAACCTCAATCCATAGGCAATGTTTCTCTTAACTTTATGGGTTGGAAAAATGTAACCGTTCAAGTTCCAGCAAATGTTAAACAAGAAGACTTTAGAGGACAAACCGAACAGGGAATCAGTTTTATGGGAATATTTATTAAAGTTGACCCAAGAGATTCTTACGGTAAATATTATGTCTATTTCGATAATTTGGTGGCAAAGACGGATATGTATTTGGAAACTTATAGAGAAGAAGACGACCCTCTTGACACTTGGTAATTAAAAACAAATAAAGTAAATTTAAATTGGGAGATAAAAAATAATTTTTATTTCCCAATTTTTTTATTTAATAATAGTTTTTTATAAAATTGAAATTAATTTGATTATAATATATCATTGTTAAAAAATATTTGGAGATAAAAATGTCGGCTACCAATATATTGTTAATAATAGGTTTTATACTGCTTTGCGTATATGCCGTTGTAAGTAGAATAGTTAATAAGAAGAAAAGCGAAAAAGAAGATAATGAAAATAAGGATTAGGAAATTTATTTATGAAATGTGCGGTGAAAAAAGTTTTAATTATTCTATTTTTAATTTCGTTTGGTTTGTATTCGCAAAACGAAGATTCGGTGGCATTTTTTTCGGCTATAGAAGGCGGAGATATTAATAAAGTAAAGGAAATGATAAGAGCGGGAATCGATGTTAACTCCGTAGATTATCATAATTGGAGCGCGTTGCATAGAGCCGTTCAATTTAATAAAATAGAAATAGTTAAAGAACTGCTCTCTCATAGGAAGATAGATGTTAATCCGACTTTACCAAACGATACGATATTGGAAAATGATGGTAAAAAATGGTATGCGGATGGAGAGACGCCATTATTGCTCGCCTCATATTACGGATATTTTGGCATAGTTTCGCTTCTTCTTAATTACGGTGCAAATATACTCGCAAAAGACAGTATAGACGGGGCTATGGCTATACATATAGCTTCTGCAAGAGGAAATACTAGAACGGTTTCGGCAATATTGAGTTCATATTCGGCAAAAAATGTCAAAAATATTATAAATGTTGTCGACAATACGGGGACTACTCCGTTAATGTGGGCTGCTATGAATAATCAAATTTCGGTTATGAATTTAATTTTGAAATTCGGAGCTAATATTAATGCGCAAGATGATGACGGTTGGACGGCGTTGCATTTTGCGGTGGCTTCCGACAGTTATAAAGCCGTTGAGCTTCTTATTAATAATAAAGCGGACGCTAATATAAAAAATTTGGATGAAAATAAACCGATAGATATAGCTTTGGATACGGACACGCGAGCTTTATTAAATAAATATACAGAATCTGAATAAATTTAAAAATTTTTTATTTTTATTATGGAAGCGAAAAAATTACAAAGATTCAGCGAATACAGTATGGGAACTTATTTGCTTTGCCCGAAAAAATACAGATATATTTATATAGAAAAACTTTTTAAAAAACAAAAAAGAAGAATTAATGAATATTTTATATTTGGAAATATTATTCATTTAACTTGTAAAGAATTTTATCAAAGAAGAGCCGAAGACCGTTCTATAGAAAATATTAACAATATATTTAGAGAAACTTGGAGAAGAAGCGGAATAAGAACTTTCTTTAAAACGAGGGAAGAAGAAAAAGAATTGGGAGAAAAAGGATTATACATGCTTGCCAATTTTTATAATTCTTTCGGACAAAAAGTTCCGTATTTAACCGAACATTATATGGAAAATATATTTAAAGATTATATATTTTTCGGCAGAGCGGACAGAATCGATTTGTCTGCAGACGGGACTTTGCAAATTGTAGATTATAAAACCAATAAATATTTCGATGTTGGGGTAGATAACGAAGAGAGAGAAAGAAAAACCATGCAACTTAAATTTTACGCTTATCTTTTAAATAGTTTGAAACCAAAAGTTACGAGCGCTTCTTATTATTATTTTTTGGAAGATAAATTCGATACAGTTGAGTTTAATCAAGAATCAGCAAATTATTTGAAAGAATGGTTTGACGAGATAATTAACGATATAAGATATGATAAAACTTTTGAAAGAAAATTTGGACGTCATTGTAATTTTTGCGATTTTTATAAATTATGCCATAATGTCGAAAACGATTCCAACGAGATTTATAATACGAATATCGAAAACAAAGAATTATTTAAATAAATACGAGCAGTAGATTAGATACGCCTTCTTCCGCCATGCCAACCATCGAATGAACAGAATGAGGTTTTACTCTTATAATTTCGCCTTCTTCTATATCCACAATTTCTTCTTCAACGGCATATCTCACTTTTCCAGAAAGAACTATTACCATCTCCTCGGTTGGATGTTCATGATAAGGAATTAATTGATTGGTTTTTTGCCTAACTGAATAAACGGTATAACCTTTATCGGCTAAAATTTCTATTAGTTTTTCGTCGTCTTTTATGCAATTAAACTCTTTTTTTGTTGTAGATTTATAATAATATTTTTGCTCGGTCATTTTTGCCCTCATTATATATTAATTTCGGCTTATAAACCTATAAAATTTAATGAGGGATTTGTTAAATTAATCTATATAATCGAATATCTCGTTTATTTTATCGAGAATTATATCGGCGCGTTTTTTTGATAATTCTTCTTTACTATAACTATTGGTTATCGCTGCGATTTTTATTCCCATTTTTTTAGCGGCTTCGACTCCAGCCAAACTGTCTTCAAATATTAAGACATTTTCTTTATTAAGATTTTTATTTAAATTTTTTAGAATTTCAAAAGCGTTCAAAAATAAATCCGGTTCGGGCTTGGCTTTTAATTTTTCATTATGGCAGGAATAACCTTTAATATATTTGGATATGCCTTTTTTGTCGGATATATTTTTCACATAATCAATATCGCTGTTCGAGGCTATAACTATATCGATATTTTTTAATCTTTCGAGAGTTTCCATAACGCCGTCAAAAATTTCCAAATCGGTTTCTATAATTTTGCGAAAATAATTTGAAGTCTCGGGGAAAAAATTATCGGGAACATAATGATTCTTAATTAGAATATTATACATATCTTTAGTTTGATAGCCCGCCATAGATTCAAAGTCCACATCTTGAAGAACGTTCATTTTATTTGCTGTTTTAATCAAAGATTTTGTATAAAGAGTTTCGCTATCTACCAATGTGCCGTCAAAGTCGAATATTGCCGCTTCCAATTTAATTTTATTCATAATAATAAAACTCGAATAATATAATTTTTTATAAATATAATATATTTTTGTGTATTTATTTGATAATAAATATTAAATATGATATAATAAAGCAAATTAAATTTCAAGAGGCAAATTCATGAAATTTTAATAATAAACAGTAAAATAAAAATTAATAAAAACAAGGAGAAAATTAAAATGAAAGTTATAGTTGCA
>CAZUEE010000129.1:0-6154 GCA_964619175.1 uncultured Brachyspira sp.
ACATATTCATTCATTACCTCCCAAAATCCCCCGCGCAAGCGGGGGAGATTTTTATATAAAATTTAATTTTAATTTTTAAAGAATATATTATATAATAATATAAAAACAAAAAAGGAGTTATAAAATGATAAATGTAGAATTAAATAACGGCGTTAAGATGCCAATTTTGGGTTTGGGAATATATAAGATAACCGACAAAAAAGAACTATATAACGCTGTAAAATGGGCTTTGGACTTTGGATATAGAAAATTCGATACGGCTCAATTTTATGATAATGAAAAAGAACTTGGAGAGGCTATAAAAAATTCCACTATTAAAAGAGAGGAAGTATTTATAACTACTAAAATATGGAATACCAATCAAGGTTATAAACTCGCTACAGAATCTTTTGAAGAGAGTCTTAAAAAATTAAATATGGATTATGTGGATTTGCTTTTAATTCATTGGCCCGGACAGAAAAAAGAAAGATATTTAGACACTTGGAAAGCTTTGGAAGATATATACAAAAATAAAAAAGCAAGGGCAATCGGTTTAAGCAATTTTGAAATAAAACATTTAAACGATATATTGGAAAATTGCAAAGTCCTTCCCGCAGTCAATCAAGTAGAAAGACATCCTAATTTAAATGTAAATGAACTTGTAGATTTTTGTAAAAGCCACAACATTGTAGTAGAAGCTTGGTCGCCTCTTGGAAGAGGGAAATTTATTCAAAACGAAATTTTAAAAGATATAGCTAAAAAATATAATAAAACGGCAGCTCAAATAATATTGAGATGGGATATAGAAAATAAAGTCGCCGTAATTCCAAAATCGATAAGAAAAGAAAAAATAGAAGAAAATATAAATATATTCGATTTTAAATTGGAAGCGGAAGATATTAAAAAAATAGACTCAATGAACAATAATGAAAGAACGGGATTCAATCCTTTGGAATTTGATTTTTAATTACCATATTGGAATGTAAATGCTATCGCGTTTATTGTTTGTATTGTTTCTATTGCTATAACAAATCTAATCAAAGTGGATTTTAAATAGTATAAATATATTTTTTTATAATTTAGTTTATAATGGAATAAGAGTATACTATAGGAGCTATTATGGAAGCTAGAAATTCAAAATTAAATGATTTAATGAAACTAACTGATATACAATTTTTTATACCAGTTTATCAAAGAAATTATGATTGGACGGAAAAACATTGTAAAGTTCTTTTAAATGATATAATAGAAGCTGGTAAAAATAAAAAAGAACATTTTATAGGTAGTATAGTTTATGTAAATGATAATAAACCCGCTACAGCGGTTAAGGAATTAATAGTAGTAGATGGACAGCAAAGGTTAACTACGATAACGCTTATATATTTAAGATTATATAAATTACTAGATGCAGAAAATGACCCTCTTAAAAATAAAATATATGAACAATATTTAATAAATAAATTTGCCCCTACGGATGATAAAAAGATAAAATTAAAATCAACTGAAAATAACGATAAGGCTTTAAATCATATTTTTAATAATACAGTAATAAGTTTTAATGAAAAATCTAATATAATAGATAATTATCTTTTCTTTGAAAAGGAGATAACTGCAAATAATTATAAAGAAGTATTGGATGGATTGGAACATTTAATATTTATTGATATGACTTTAGATAGAGATAAAGACGACCCGCAAAGAATATTTGAAAGTTTAAATTCAACTGGACTTGATTTATCTCAAGGAGATTTGATAAGAAATTATATATTAATGAAATTAAATTCTAAAGAGCAAAAAGATATTTTCGAAAATTATTGGGAATTTATAGAAAAAGACGCTAAAGACGAGAGTAAAAACGAGAATATGGTTTCCGATTTTATTAGAGATTTTATTACGGGCGAATATAATAAAATACCAAATAAAAATAGAGTTTATGAAGAATTTAAAAATATATGTCCTATAAACGATTTAAATCAAATAAAAAACTATTTAAAAATATTAAAGGAATATGCGGGCTATTATAATAAGTTATTAAATCCTAAAAAGGAATCGGATGAAGATATATCATCAAAACTTGAAAATATAAAAACTTTAGAAGTAAATGTGTCTTATCCTTTTTTCTTGAAGGTTTATAAAGATTATAACGATAAGATTATAGATAAAAAGACATTTATAGATATTATAAAACTTATAGAGTCTTTCGTATTTAGAAGGTTTATTTGCGATGTGCCTACA
Source organism: uncultured Brachyspira sp. (assembly GCA_964619175.1). GTDB lineage: Bacteria > Spirochaetota > Brachyspiria > Brachyspirales > Brachyspiraceae > Brachyspira. Next base: position 2,215 of record CAZUEE010000129.1, read on the forward strand.
AACGCTATGAATAAAATATTTATGAGATTATATAAACAAATAGATAAAAATAATTATACTAAATCATTACAAGAATGTTTATGCAGAGCAGAATTTGGTTTAAGGTTTCCGAAAGACGACGAAGTTATTTCTAAACTAAAAGAAAAGAATATTTATGAAAGCATAAATCAAAAGAGAAAGATATATTTATTTGAAAAATTAGAACAAGGATTAGGTAATACATTTATTGATTTTAAACAAACTCCTTATACTATAGAACATATATTCCCACAAAAACCTGTAAAAAAATGGAAAGAGGAATTAAAAAAAGATTATAATATTATGCAAGAAAAACTTCATACAATAGCTAATTTAACCATATCGGCAAATAATGGAGAACTTGGAAATAAAACTTTTAAAGAAAAGAAAGATATGGATGTTAATCAAGGGAAACAAGGCTACAAATATAGTAAGCTTTGGCTTAATGAATATTTAAATAAAATAAACGAATGGAAACCAAAAAATATTGAAGAAAGATTTAACAAAATTAAAGAAAGATTTTTGCAAGTGTGGAAATATCCAAATATAGTTATTACAAATAAAAATTCAGAAGAAGTGGGTATATTTGAGGCTGACGACCCAACGGGTAAAAAATTAGAATATATTATATTTAACGGCGAAAAATATAATAATATAACTGATGTATCAAAATTATTTTCTTTTATTGTAAAATATTATTATAATGAAAATGAAAGTTTATTTTTTACTGATGAAATTCAACAATTATTAAAAATAACAAAAAATAAGAAAGAACTTATATCAGAATATCCTATAGAGTTAAGCGATATATATTATGCGGAAAATACTTATAGTAACAATAAAAAATTTGATTTAATGAAGAAACTTATTGATATATTTGATAAAGAGGATGAGCTTCTTATAAAATATAAGTAATATACAATAATTACTGTAAATTAAATTAACTCTTAAATTTCTCAATATTAATTTTTACGACAACTTTATATGTAAAGTATTAAAATTGAAAATCTTATTTAAAAATGGAATATACTTTGCAAAATGCGCTATTCCCCATCTTTTTTTGAAATAATTTCCATAATAATAACTCTTTATAAATTTTATATGCCCGCTTAATTTTTCAATATCGGAAGGTTTATCTATTCCCCATTTAAATGTCGCGTTAGTTTGTTTTACCGCACTGTGAAATTTCGTTCGATTTGAAAAGAAGGCGGGTATAGTATCGAATATAAAATGCGAATTTGGAAAATTGATTGAAATATTTTCAATTAATTCTTTAATATCGCTTTCGTTTATATACATTAATACTCCTTCCGATATTATTATTACCGTTCCGACATTTTCTACTCTTTTTATCCAATCGTAATCCAACATAGAAGAAGATATTGCCGCATAATTTTTATTATTTTCAAGTTCTGGGAAAAAATTCTTTCTTAATTTAATTACATCTTCAAAATCTATATCGAACCAAAAAATATTTTCTTTAATAAATCTATTTGCTCTCGTGTCTAATCCCGCTCCCAGATTAATTATCGTGAAAATGTTAGAATCGCTTTTTTTAATTATATCTTTTATAATTTCGTCTATTATTTTAGTTCTTATAACCGTTCCAAGATGACTTTTTTCAAAATTTTTAAATTTAGAAAAGTCGTAATTTATCTTTTCTAAAATTTCTTCTGATTTTGAATCTTTTATTATCGCGTCTTTTCTTTTGCTTTCGCTCGCTTTAGCGTATAAAGTTATTAATAAAGTTTCTGACACTCCGTCTAGATTAATATTCATAAAATTCTCCAAATTGTTAGATTATTCAAACATTATATATTTATTTTAGTTTTTGTCAACGAATTAAAACGACATTTTTTAATCTGCAAAATTTTTATGATTTTTATGCGATTAACTATAGATTAACTCATAAATTTGTATATACTTATAATATATAAATTAATTTTTTATTTTTCATTTAAGGAGTTTTTTATGGCTAATAAAGATAAAGATTATTTGGAACTTCTTTCAAAAAATTACCCTACGATAGATGACGCTTCTGTTGAGATAATAAACCTAAAAGCAATCTCGCAGCTTCCAAAAGGAACGGAATATTTTTTAAGCGACATACATGGGGAATCGGAAGGTTTCGAATATTTACTCGGAACTTCTTCGGGTGTTATAAGAGATAAAATAGAACTTCTATTTAAAAATACTTTGCCCGAAAACGAAAGAGTGGAACTTCAAATATTAATAGTAGACACGAAAAATCTTATAAATCAAAAATCGAGCAGAGATGATTTTAACGATTGGTGCAGAATAACGATTTATAGACTTATAAGAATATGCAAAGTTGTGATAAGCAAATATACGCGTTCTAAAATAAGAAAAAAAATGCCTTCTAATTTTGCATATATACTAGACGAACTTCTTCAAACGGGATACGAAGAAAATAAAGAAAATTATTATTTTTCAATAATCGATTCTATAATAGAAATTTCAGCCGAAGAAAAATTTATTATAACATTATGTCAACTTATTCGTCAATGTTCCGTAGATAGACTTCATATAGTTGGAGACATTTACGATAGAGGTCCGCATCCCGACAAAGTTATGGAAAGCATAATGACTTTTAACGAAGTCGACATCGCTTGGGGAAATCATGATATTCATTGGCTTGGAGCGGCTAAAGGAAGTTTAATTTGCGTAGCTAATGCGGCGCGTCTTGCCATAAGATATAATAATTTCGACTTATTGGAATATAGTTATGGAATTAATTTAAGGTCTCTATCTTCTCTCGCTAATGAAATTTATAAAGATGACCCTTGCGAAGTTTTTAAGCCGAATACTTTAGATAAAAATATGTATGACGAAGTGGATAAAGATTTGGCGGCTAAAATGCATAAGGCTATTTCGATAATACAATTTAAATTGGAATGTCAATTAATAAAAAGACATCCTAATTATGGAATGGACGAAAGAATTTTACTCGATAAAATAGATTATACAAATGGCACTATAAAAATAGAAGGTAAAGATTACGAATTAAGGGATAAAAATTTTCCAACTATCAATCCAGAAAATCCTTTTGAATTAACTGAAGAGGAAAATACTTTAATTCAAACTTTGGCGGCTTCTTTTATAAACAGCCCCGTTTTGCAAAGACATACGAATTATATATACGATAAAGGCGGAATATATAAAATATTTAACGGCAATTTGCTTTATCATGGATGCATCCCTACGAAAGAGGATGGAACTTTTGACGATGTTTATATAGACGGACAATATTTATCTGGTATGAGATATTTGAAACAAGTAGAAGATAAAGTGAGAAAAGCTTTTTATTGCGAAGTAGGAAGCGAAGAACAATTAAACGCTTTGGATTATTGTTGGTATTTATGGAGCGGTCCGAAATCTCCTCTATTTGGCAAAAATAAAATGACTACTTTTGAGAGATATTTTATAGAAGATAAGGCTACTCATAAAGAATATTATAATCCGTATTATTTCCATATAGAAAATAAAGAGTATTGCAAAAGCATATTGAGAGAATTTAATTTGGATGTTAATAAATCTCATATAGTAAACGGACATGTTCCCGTAAAAACTCATAAGGGGGAAAGCCCAATAAAAGGCGAAGGAATATTGCTCGTTATAGACGGCGGATTATCGAAAGCCTATCATAAAAACACGGGAATCGGAGGATATACTTTAATATCGAATTCAAATATGATGATTATTGCCGAACATAGACCTTTTGCAGAAGTTGTCGAGTCGGGTTTTAAAATTTCGCCGAAAACTACTATAGTCGAAAGATTTAATAAAAGAATCACAGTAGGTGAAACCGATACGGGAAAAGAGTTATCAAAAAGGATATCCGATTTATCCGAACTTTTGGACGCATATAAAAGCGGAATAGTGAAAGAAAAGAGAGTGTAAA
>CAZUEE010000130.1:0-6104 GCA_964619175.1 uncultured Brachyspira sp.
TAAAATTCATTAGGCTTTAAATTACGGTTCATATATGTTATACTTTAATAAATAAATTTGTTAAATGAAAATCTAAAAAGGTTTTTAATGTTTTTGGAAGAATGCAAAATAATAGAAAATATAAAAATCTCCGAAGATAAATATTTATTAAAAGTAAAATCGCAAAAATCCTACAAATATACAAAGGCTGGACAGTTCTTTATGGTTAAATGCGGCGAATATTTGAGAAGACCGATAAGCATTCATTATGCAAACAAAAATATTTTAGAGTTTTATTATCAAGTCAAAGGCATAGGAACAAAGTATTTATCCACAATATCTGAAACATTAAATTTACATGGACCTCTCGGAAACGGATTTGAAACGAATATTAAGAATAAAAATTTGCTTATAGTTGCGGGTGGAATGGGAATAGCGCCTTTTAAATTTTTAATAAACAAACTAAAAGAAAAAAATAATATTACTCTAATCTTTGGCGGAGCAAACAAAAGTGCGATAAAAATAATTAAATATTTCAACACCGACAATATCAAACTTTATTTAACTACGGATGACGGTTCTGTTGGCGACAAATGCAATTGCGTAGACAAAACAAAAAAATTATTGAAAGAAAATAGTTTCGATTTAATTTATACTTGCGGTCCAGAAATTATGATGAAAGGAATAATAAAATTAGCTTTGAAAAATAATATAAAATGCTTCGCTTCGATGGAGCGCAGAATGGCTTGCGGAGTCAATGCCTGTTTGGGATGCAATATGGAAATATCAGACAATTTGAAAAACGAAAGAAAAAATAAATATGTTAAAGTTTGTCATGATGGTCCAGTATTTGATGCAAAATATTTAATTATTTAATTTAACAATATAAATTATTATAAAATAATAATGAATAAAAAATAAAAATTATGTCAAAATTAAAAATCGAATTTTTAGGAAAAGAATTAAAAAATCCCGTTATAACTTCTTCGGGATGTTTCGGTTTTGGAGAAGAATATAATAATTATTTCGACATTAATAAACTCGGAGCAATAAATTTAAAAGGAATAACTTTCAACAAAAGAGAAGGAAATAAAGGAATAAGAATAGCCGAAACTCCTTCTGGTATGATTAATTCGATAGGTTTAGAAAATCCCGGAATAAAATATTTTAGAGACAATATAGTCGGAAATATAAAATATAAAACTCGAATAATACTTAATGTAAACGGAGAAAGCGAAGAAGAATATATAGCGGTTTGCGAAATGGCAAATGAAATAAAAAGAGTAGATTTTATAGAATTAAATATATCTTGCCCAAATGTTAAAAACGGAGGGATGGCTTTTGGTATAAATTCCATAACCGCCGAAAATCTCACCAAATCTGTAAAAAAAGTTTTGACAAAAAAATCTCTTATAGTAAAACTCTCTCCAAATGTTACCGATATAGCCGAAATAGCAAAAGCGGTTGAAAACGCGGGAGCAGACGCTGTTTCTTTGGTAAATACTTTTTTGGCTATGAAAATCGATACAAAAACTAAAAAACCTTTACTTGGAAATATATTCGGAGGATTATCGGGAGGATGCATAATGCCGATAGCGGTTAGGATGGTTTATCAAATTTTTGACGCGGTTAAAATTCCAATAATCGGCATGGGCGGAATAGAAAATTACAACGATGCTTTAGAATTTATAATGGCTGGCGCTTCTTTAGTTTCAATAGGTTCGGCAATATTTTCAAATCCGATTCTTCCGATAGAAGTTATAAACGGAATTGAAAATTATCTTAAAGAAAATAATATAAAAGATATAAAAGATTTGATAGGAATAGCGCATAAATAATTTAAGGAGATATTATGATAGAATCAATTAGCCCAAAAGAAAGATTAATAATAGCTTTAGATTTCAACTCTATGAACGATGCCACAAAACTTATAGACGAATTGGGAGACAATGCAATATTTTATAAAGTCGGACTCGAGCTTTTTTTGTACACGAAAGGAGAGATAATAGAATATTTGGCGAGTAAAAATAAAAAGGTATTTTTGGATTTGAAATTTCATGATATTCCAAACACCACCGCTATGGCTTCGTTATTTACTTCGAAACAAAATATATTTATGTTTAATGTTCATACAAGCGGCGGAAAAAAAATGATGGAAAAAACTGTCGAAGAGATAAAAAAACTTAATAAAAATAATTTAATAATAGGAGTGACGATTTTAACAAGTTTATCCGAAAACGATATAAAAAATATGTTTAGCTCGAATTTAAATATTAAAGAAATCGCCGTAAATTTGGCAAAATTGGGAAAAGAAGCGGGACTCAATGGAGTCGTGTGCTCTCCAAACGAAGCGAATATTATAAAAAAAGAATGCGGCGAAACATTTATAACGGTATGCCCAGGCGTTCGACCAAAATGGGCTGATAAAGACGACCAAGAGAGAATAATGACTCCAAAAGAAGCCGTTCAAAACGGATGCGATTATATAGTGGTTGGAAGACCAATAACCAAAAATAAAGATAGAGTTAATGCATGTAAAATGATTATAGAAGAGATAGCCGAAGGAATCGAAAATAATAAAAAATTAAAATCGCTCATTATATCCGAAGCCTTGCTTGAAACTAACGCCGTGCAATTAAATATTAAAAATCCTTTTACTTTCGTATCGGGAATAAAGAGTCCGATTTATTGCGACAATAGATATATAATAGGTTTTCCAAAATATAGAAAAATTATAGTAGATGCTTTCATCGACATATTAAAAAATAAAGATTTTGATATAATCGCAGGAACGGCAACAGCTGGAATTCCTTGGGCTTCTTTCATAGCTTATGAATTAAACAAACCGTTATGCTATATAAGAGCGGAAAAAAAAGAACATGGCAAAGGCAAACAAATAGAAGGAGCGGAATGCAAAGGCAAAAAATTAATTTTAATAGAAGATTTAATTTCCACCGGTTCAAGTTCAATTAAAGCTTTCGATGCGGCTAAAGAGGAAGGCGCTATATGTCTTGAAATAATATCGATATTCTCTTACGAATTTGAAAAAGCGAATAAAAATTTTGAAAATGCTAAAATAAAATTTTCTTCGTTATCCGATTTTTCCACTTTAATAAAAATAGCAAAAGACAAAAAATTTATAAACGAGGAAGATTTTAAAATGGCTATAGAATGGAATAAAAATCCCGATAAGTGGCAAAAATAAAATTGAAAAAGTAAAAAATTAATTAACAGTTATAGCATCATCAAATCTAAAATCTATTCTATAAGTTTTGCTCGCCTGCTCTCTTACGGTTTTTAATACAGCGGCAAGCTCTACAAACTTAGAAGCTTTAACATACTTTTCTAAAATAACTTGAACGGGATAGCCTCTCGGATAAAGTATCAAATCTTTTCCGAATGCGTTAATTTCGGATATTAAATTATATATATCTCGATTATTTTTTTTCACTTCGTAAATAACAGAAACCAAATATTGAGTGTAATCGCTTTCTATTTCAGCATTTGTCGGATTAACTTTTAAACCCGTAATATACGGAACATCGTAATTATAAATAATGTCGTTTTTTAAAATGTCACCTTCGTCTGTAATTTCATATATTCCCGTATCTGTTTCAAGCAAAAATAAAGTTTCTTTTTCTTTTAAATTTATTATAAGTAAATCGGGAAAAGAAAGCTTTATATTTTCTACTTCCAATCTTATATTTTTTTCGATGTCTTTTTTTATTTCTTTTTTGGGAATATTAAAAAAACTTCGGTTATTGTATTTTGAAAGTTCGGATTCTTCTATTATGTCAATAGGATTTAAAAAATTTAATCCTCTTAATTCAACTCTCAAAACTTTGGCTTTATTTATTACGATTATCAATACGCATATAAAAATCAATCCCAAAAGAGATATAAACATTTTTTTTAAAACATCCTTTTGTTTTTCGGACATTTTATTTTTTCTTAATTTTTTTCTGAGTTTGCTCTCGTTAAATTTGCTTTCAAATTTATTATTTTCCATTTTTTATCACATTAAAATTTATTATATTTAAATAAATTTATTTTACTTTGCATCCAGCTTTAAAATCTTTTTCCGCTTGCATAACGGATAGAGTCTCTCCGTTGTCCGCAAGAAGCAACATACCATGAGACATTATTCCTCTAAATTTTTTTGGTTTCAAATTAGCTAAATAAAGAACAGTTTTTCCAATCATATCTTCGGCTTTATAATATTCGGCGATTGAAGAGACAACCACTCTTTGTTCGCCATCTCCTATATCCACTACGAATTTTATAAGTTTGTCGGCGTTTTCAACTTTTTCGGCGAAAACTATCTTTGCCGTTAATAATTCCAACTTTTCAAATTCTTCTTTTTCTATATCTGGTTTATGTTTGTCGTCTTTTCGAGTATTAATTTCCTTTTTATTTTCTTCTTTTCTTTCTTCGGGTTTTATCCCTATTTCTTCCTCTATATTGTATCTTTTAAATAAAGCCTCGCCTCTTTCTATTTTTATCCCAGAGTTTAAAGAACCCCATTTTTTAGCGTCTTCCAAAGGAACATTATCCGAAAGCCCCAATCTGTTGAATACTTTTTTTGGAGTTTCAACGAAAAATATTTGCAAATACGCCGTTATGATATAATAACTTTGAAACGATATATACATTACATTTGCCAAATAATCTCTTTTTGATTTATCCTTTGCTAAATTCCAAGGGGCGCTTTCCTCTACATATTTATTCGTCATTCTTATAACTTCCCATATACAAGAAAGAGCTTCGTTAAATTTAAAATCGTCCAATGCCGATTCGACATTCGCATCCAGAGTCAAAACCGCTTTCTTTAATTCTCTCTCCCTATCTCCGTAAACGCTTTCTACCTCTTCGGGTAATATTCCGTTAAAATATTTTTCAAGCATCGTGGTTATTCTATGCCATAAATTTCCGTAATCGTTTGCCAAATCGCTGTTTATTCTTTTAAGCAATAATTCTTGCGAATAATATCCGTCTATACCGAAGTTAATCTCTCTCATTAAAAAATATCTTAAAGCGTCTACCCCGTATTTGTCTATAAGGCTGTTTGGTTCTACCACATTTCCTCTGCTTTTGCTCATTTTTTTTCCGTCATCGAATAATATCCAACCATGCCCGAAAACTTTTTTAGGCAACGGAACATCGAGCATTTTAAGCATTATGGGCCATATTATTGAATGAAACCTAACTATTTCTTTACCGACAAAATGCACATCGCAAGACCAATATTTTTTAAATAATTTGTCTTCTTCGGGATAACCTAAAGCCGTTATATAATTGCTTAAAGCGTCTATCCAAACATATATGCTATGCTCTTTATTTATAGGACATTCAATTCCCCATTTTAAACCTTTTCTAGTAACCGCCAAATCTTCCAAACCGGGCAAAAGAAAATTATTAAGCATTTCGTTCATTCTCTCTTTTGGTCCTAAAAATTCGGGATGCTCTTTATAATAATTTATAAGCCAATCACCGTAATCGGATAATTTTAAATAATAACATTCTTCTTCTTTATATTCCAATTCTTTTTCGCAATCGGGACAATAACATTTTCCATCTTCTTTTTTAATAACTTGACTATCCGTAAAAAAAGCTTCGTCGCTTACGCAATATAAACCTTTATACAAACCTTTATATATAAAATTTTTATCGTATAATATTTGAAAAATCTTTTGAACTCTTCTTACATGATAATCGTCGGTAGTTCTTATATAATGAGTATAATCTATATGCAATCTTTTCCATAACTCTTTTGTCGCTTTAACTATATTATCCACATAATCTTTAGGAGTGGAGTTAACCGCTTCTGCTTTTCTCTCTATTTTTTCTCCATGTTCATCCGTTCCCGTCAAAAAATAAACATCGTATCCCGTTATTCTCTTGTATCTTGCCATAGTGTCCGCCGCAATAGTGCAATAACAATGTCCTATATGCAAATAGTCGGAAGGATAATATATAGGCGTGGTTATATAAAATTTCTTTTCGGTCATACGATTTTTACTCCATAAAAATTTATTTTATTATCGAACTAATTAATTATAATAAAATTCATATTTTTTGTAAAGGTATTTTTAATTTTCGTAAACTAAGCGAGAATAAAATAATTT
>CAZUEE010000131.1:0-6012 GCA_964619175.1 uncultured Brachyspira sp.
TAAAATAAAAAATAAACAAAAAAAAAAAAAAAAAAAAAAAATTCTCTTGACAAATATTTAAATAATTATTATATTAGTATTGTAATTAGTAAAATTATAAGGAGTTCATTATGATTATAAAAAGTCTAAACAAATTAAACAAAAAAAGTTTAGCGATGGTTCTGCTTTTAATAGTTTCTATCGCTGCTACAAATTTCATCGCATGTGCAGACAGCAATAAATTGGGTGTCAACGATTTTTCATATAGCGACGAGCCGCTTTTATCTACCGGACCTATGTATATCGAAACCAATTATCATACAAATATAGTGGCTGTATGGGAAACGAATATGGTTTCAAACACATTTTATATCGACAAATGGTTTACAAACTATGTAACTAATATAGTAGAAGTGGTTACCACAAATATTGTAACGGCTCCAGAACCTGATAAATCTATAGATTATTATAGAGTTTATGTTCCTTATGCGGGAGTTCATGATGGAAACGGAAATAATAATTATACTAATGTTAGTTATAAAGACACTAATGGATTATCTCTTCTTTGGAGAAAAATGGTACTCAGATATGGAGACGGAGTAGGAAATCGTCCGTTCTTTATTCGCAATTCTAGAAATACTTTGCATCCAACCGAATTCAAAAACGGAAACGACTATTATTATTTCGACAACGGTCAGAATATTCGTCATGCGCAATTTACCGGAGTAATATTGAAAAAATATTATGGCGCTGCGATAGTAAAATTCGAACATGGTTCTCAAAAAGGCACTTGGACTGTAGGCGGAGTATATAAAAACTATTTAGCCCCAGACGGAGCTAACGGTTATAAAGCTAGATTCCAAGGAGATGGTCCAGTAAATGCGGCAATTAGAGAATTTATGCATGCCGGAGATAATAGAAACGATGAGATGGTTGAACTTATAATTATGAATACGGGACGCCGTTTCAATGGAGATACGGAATTCGGAGTGGATACATATTATAGCACTAAAGAAAGTAACGATTGGGGATTGGCAAACAATCTTCAATTTATAAACGACCATAGAGCCTATATGAATAATAGACCAGAATATTACTGGCCTTATTTGGATAAAAAACTTGTTCTTAAACATCATAACCATTTTACATTTATACCGGGACAGAAATACGATTCTACAAATAGGTAATAATTATGGAGGCGAAAATGAAAAAATTAAAAAAGAAAATATTGCAAAAAATATCGTTCGCTTTAATGATTATATTTATTATTGTTAATATTGTTAATGCGGTTTCTTGTTCGGATGCTACTTCTCCAAAAAGCTTTTCATATCAAGCTCCAGATGGACCTTCTGGACTTGTAGGCTTAGACGGAAAAATAATAGAAGATGCGGGATATTATGAAACTACTACCAATTATTACGAAGAGGTAATACCCGTAATAAAAACAAATAATGGCATAAATATTACATATTTAAATAGATATCTTACTAATATGATAACTAATACTATTACCAATGTTATCACAAGATATATATATACAAACGCTATGGTAGAGTCGGATTTGTATAGAGTGTATGTTCCATTTGCGGAAGTTAAATATAATTATACGAATGTTAGTTATAAAGATACGAACGGCTTGCATAACCTTTGGAAAGATATGATAACTAAACAGCCTTTCTTTATAAGAAACTCTCGTAATACTTTACATAGAGTTGACTTCAAAAAGAATGGTGATTATTATTATTTCGATAAAGATTTGAATGTTCGCCATAGAATTTATGATAAATATATATTGAAAAAATACGAGGGAGCTATCATAATTAAATATATGACGGGTTCTGAAAAAGGCTTGCATTCGGTTGGAGGACTCTATAGAACCGGCATAGACCCTAACGGATATAAAGGTTATAATACTATATTCAGCGGAGAAGGAGAAGTTAATAGCGCTATAAAAAGATTTATGGCTCCTGGTGGAAATACCAGAGATACTTCGATGTTGGAAGTTTTAGTTATGAATGTAGGATGGAGTTTCGATTATCATAGAGAATTCGGCGTAGATTGTTATCTTAATACTATAGAAAATAACAGTTGGGGATTCGGAAACGGACTTATCTTTAGAAATAGTCCAGAAGCGTTTATAGGCGAGCGTATAGAATATTATTGGAACCATTTGAATGTTACGGTTAACCTTAAGTTTCATAATCATTACACTTTCATTCCGGGCAATAGGGAATTAGATGATTAGGAGAAGCGGAAATGAAAAGTTTGAAGAAAATATCGTTTGCTTTAATAATTAATGTTTAGTAAGGAGATGAAAATGAAAAAATTAAAAAGTTTATTATTTGCTTTTGCGGTTATATTTTTGCTAACGAATATTATCGCATGTTCCGATAGGACGACTTATCCATCTAAAAGTTTCAACGAACCGCCAGATTTATCTATGGTTGGGCTTTTGGATGCCAATGGAAATGTTCTTTCGCAAGATTATTATAGTTATACTAAAACGAATACTATATACATTACCAATGTGGTTGAAAAAAAAGTGTTAATAGTAAAAGACGGCAAAGATTTCTATTGGACTAATTATATAACGGTAACTAACGAGATTAAAAAATACGAAACCAATTATGATATTCCTAAAGATGCGACCGATTTCTATAGAGTTTATGTTCCGTTTGCGGGAATTCAAGACGGAAAAGGAATTTATAATTATACCAATATTAGTTATAGAGATATCCAAGGGCTTAACGAGCTTTGGAAGAAAATTGTAAATAGATACGGAGACGGACAAGGAGCGCACCCTTTCTTTATTAGAGACAATACTCAACACCCTTGGTATAATATAAAAAACGGAAATAATTATTACTTTTTCGATAAAGATTTGAATATTCGTCATAGAAAATATCCTAGCACCGTATTGAAAAAATTTATATGCGGGCTTGTAGTTCGATTTGTCGGTGGAGGAAGTAATTATGACAAAGTTTATTCAATTGGCGGACTCTATGAAAACGGTTTGAATAAATTCGGTGATGGCGGATATAGTAAGATGGAATGGTCAATACGCGAGTTTATGAGACATGAAGAAGGCGCTATGGATTCTACTTTTATAGGCAGAGATAAGGGTTTCCCTCAAATATATTATATAAATCCAGGTCGTAGCAAGAACAACGAGACGGAATTCGTATTGTCTACTCGTTATAGTTCGCAATATAATTTATGGCATAAACAATCCCAATATTTTATAGGCGAGCGTATAGAATATTATTGGAATCATTTGAATAAGGATATTCATGATGAAAAATTCTTGATGTCGCATGGAGATAGGGAAGCGGTAAACGATAAGAATTATACTTGGGGTGAGATAGAAATTAAATAGCCGAATAACATATATTTAATTGATTAATATAGTTTAGCATTTTTTGTCTTTGAGGCATTTCTTATTAATTTAAGAGATGCCTTATTAATTTTTTATGTTTTTTAATTGAAAAAAATTTTATATTAATATATTATATTTTAAATCATAATCTTAACTTAAAAAAATTGGAGTCAATTATGCCAATATCTAAAAAAAATAATAATAAAAAATCGGCGAAAAAGTCTACAAAAAAACCTGTAAAAAAAGTAGCCGAAAAGAAAGCGACTATAAAAAAAGTTGCAAAATATTATGTGTCGGAAACTCCTTTGAAGTATGCCGATAGAGAAATATTCGGTTCTATAAAAAGAGAATATAAAAGAGAAGCGACAGGACTCGAACTTATAGCGAGCGAAAATATAGTTTCAAGAGCGGTTATGGAGGCGCAAGGTTCTATATTTACGAATAAATACGCGGAAGGTTATCCGTCAAAAAGATATTACGGCGGATGTATTGAAGCGGATGTAGTAGAAAGACTCGCCATAGAAAGAGCTAAAAAACTATTCAAAGCGCCTTTTGTAAATGTTCAACCTCATTCTGGTTCGCAGGCAAATATGGGAGTTTACATGTCTGTTTTGCAACCGGGAGATAATTGTTTGGGTTTATCTTTAGATGCGGGCGGACATTTAACGCATGGAAAGAAAATTAATTTTTCTGGAAGTATTTATAATTTTGAACATTACGGCGTAAATAGAGAAACTATGCAAATAGATTATGACGAAGTTAGAGATTTGGCTTTGAAACATAAACCTAAAATAATAGTGACGGGAGCGAGCGCTTATCCAAGATTTATAGATTTTGAAAGATTTAGAAGTATTGCAGACGAAGTCGGAGCTTATTTGCTTGTAGATATGGCTCATATAGCGGGACTCGTTGCCGCAGGTTTGCATCCTAGCCCTGTCGAATACGCTCATTTTGTGACGGGAACTACTCATAAAACCTTAAGAGGTCCTAGAGGCGGTTATATTATATCGGCAAACGAAGAACTTGCAAAAAAAGTGGATAAAACCATTTTCCCCGGAATTCAAGGCGGTCCTTTAATGCATATCATAGCCGCAAAAGCCGTGTGTTTTAAAGAAGCTTTGGATAGAAAATTTGTCGATTATCAAAAACAAGTTTTAAAAAACGCCAAAACGATGGCAGACGAATTTATATTGAAAAATTATAATATTATTTCAGGCGGAACTGATACGCATTTAATATTGGTAGATGTAAAATCTTCTAAAAACATTACGGGAAAAATTGCGGAAACGGTTTTGGATAAGGCGCATATAACTATAAATAAAAACGGAATTCCTTACGATAGCGAATCTCCTATGGTTACAAGCGGAATGAGACTCGGAACTCCCGCGATTACCACTAGAGGATTAAAAGAAAAAGATGTCGTAGAATTGGTTAATTATATAGACGAAGTATTGACGAATTATGATAATGAAAAAATTATAAATTCGGTGGCTAGAAAAGTGGACGCTTTATGCAAAAAATATCCAATCTATAAATATATAGCCGACATGTAAAATAAAAAAATAAAAAATGAATGTTAATTTGATAAACGAAAATTCTATGGTGTCGAATCTTATAAATATATACGAAAGATACGGTTTCAAAAAAATTAAATTGAGTAAGTTTGAAGATTATAATTTATATAACGACAATAAAGATTTTCTTCAAACGGAACATATATTAACATTTATGAATTTAAATGGAAATTTGAAATCGCTTCGTCCCGATGTCACTTTGTCGATAGTAAAAAAAATACTCAAAAATAACGACAAGGAAACTCAAAAAATTTATTATATAGAAGATATTTATAAAATAGTTTCGAACGAATACGAGGAAATTCCGCAGGTTGGAGTTGAAATTATAGGCAAACTTAACAAATATTCTAATTTGGAAATTATAAGTATGGCTATAGACAGTTTGAAATCGTTTAACGAAGATTATATTTTGGAGATTTCAAATATAGATTTTATCTCCGCCATTTTTGACGAGATTAATATAAAAGAAAATTTAAAAATAGAGCTTCTTAACAATATATACAGCAAGAATAAACATGATTTGGAAAAACTATTGGATAAAAATATTAAGGGAAAATATAAAAAATATATTTTGTCTTTTATTGAACTTTCGGGAAATTATAAAGATATTTTAAAAAAACTTAAGGGCTTGATAATAAACGATAGTATGCAAAAATCTTATGAAGAATTAAAAAGTTTGTCTTCGGTGTTTAAACTTTATGATAATTTCGATAAAATTCTTTTAGATTTTTCGATAGAGAGTCAATTAGGATATTATAACGGAATTATTTTCAAAGGTTATATTAAAGGCAATAACGATATAATACTTTCGGGAGGTAGATACGATAAACTTCTTAATAAATTTAATTCGAATAAAAATGCTATAGGTTTTGCAATCTATATGGATAAATTATACGAAAAAAGTAATGTAAACGATTATATAGATATTCTTATTTTATATAAAAGCGGAGATGAGAATATTTTATTAAACGAAGTTCAAAAATTAATGAATGAAAATAAAAAAGTGCGAGTCGGCATATTTGGAGAGGAGAATATTTTAAATTATAAAGAAAAGTATGTTTTTGATAAGAGTAATTTAATTAA
>CAZUEE010000132.1:0-5931 GCA_964619175.1 uncultured Brachyspira sp.
GTGCCTACGATTATGGCGGGGAAAACATAAAAAATAACAATAATTTTCATTAAATTCTTTGACAAAATTCTATAATTATATATTATTATATGATTAAAATTAAATTAGAGGGAAAAATAATGTATAAAATATCACAATTAAAAGAATTATTAAAAAACAAACATATTGACGATAAATTTAACCATATATACGGAGAAGATAAAAATTCCGTAGAAGAAGCCTACATAAGATTATCTTCAGTTTTGGAACATTTTCAAAAAATAGAAAAATCGGACAATGTTAGAATATTCAGCGCTTCTGGTAGAACGGAATTATCGGGAAATCACACAGACCATAATAACGGTTGCGTTTTAACCGCTTCTATTAATTTGGATAAATTGGCTTTGGTTTCAAAGAGAGTCGACAATAAAATAATAGTATATACGGACGGCTTAAATAACCCAGATTCTATAGATATTGATAATTTGGAAATAGACAAAAAAGAATACGGAAAATCCACAGCCTTAATAAGAGGAGTTTGCGCCGGTTTAATAAATTTCGGTTATAAAATTGGAGGGTTTACGACGTATTTAAATAATAAGGTTTTAATGGGAAGCGGGCTTAGCAGTTCGGCAAGTTTTGAATCTCTAATAGGCGAGATTTTAAATGCCGTTTATAACGACGATAAAATAGAAAAAACAAAAATAGCCTTAATAGGACAATATGCCGAGAATGTTTATTTTGGTAAACCATGCGGATTAATGGACCAAATGGGATGTTCTTTAGGAGGCATAATTTCTATAGATTTTAAAAATCCCAAAAATCCGACTATTGAAAAAGTGGAATACGATTTTGAAAAATCGGGCTACGCTCTTATGATAGTTGATGCGCATGGAGACCATAGTTCGCTTACGGGAGAATATTCGGCAATAAGAGAGGAGATGAACTCGATTGCAAAATATTTTTCAAAGGAAGTTTGCCGAGATATAACCAAAGAAGAATTAATGTCAAACGCTTCAAAAATAAGAGAAAAAATCGGAGACAGAGCCTTAATGAGAGCGTATCATTTTATAACCGAAAACGACAGAGTTATAAATCAAATAGACGCTTTAAAAAATAACGACATCGAAAAATATTTAAATCTTATGAACGAATCTGGGCTTTCAAGTTTCATGTATTTGCAAAATTGTTTTTCAATTACAAGTTCAAAAAATATGGGAGTCGCTTTGGCTTTAATGATTACTAAAGATTTTCTTAAAGGAGATGGGGCATGCAGAGTTCATGGAGGCGGATTTGCGGGAACTATTCAAGCGCTTATTCCTTTAAACAGAGTAGAAGAATATATTAAACTTATGGATTCTATATTTGGAGATAAAAGCACTATTAAAATAAAAATAAGACAATGTCCCGTTTGCGAGATATAAATTATCTTTTATAAATTATAATTTATTTTTCCGAAACGATATCGATTTTCTCATACTCTTCGGGAGGTAAAATCTTCGGAGCTTTTTCCGAAATATCTCTTAATTCTTTAGAGTAGAAATATTCCGTTCCCGAGATTTTTTTTGTGATATATTTTCTTATATTCGATATATAAACTGTCACTCCCGGGAAGAATCCTTCCATAGAAGTTACGCTGCTTTTGGATAATTTTTCAAATTCTTCGCTCATCTCTTTTATTTTTTCTTCCAATTCGGCGGTTTCTTTCACAAGATTTGTCACTTTTTTCAATATGGTTTTTATAGTCTCTCTTTTATTTTCCGGTATTCTTGCTATAAACGCTCTAGGGTCTTTAAAATATTCAGAACCTAGTAAAGTTTTAAATTTGCTTATCTCTTCTTTATTTGATTTTATTATAGTTTGCATATTTTTAAATAAAGCGTATGCCTCGGCGTCTCGCCCCACTATAATTGTGGTTTTAGATTCGCTTATCGCTCCTATACTTTTTGCCCAAATTCCGTTTAAAGCCTTTATATTTCCTCCGATTATAACGCCCTTTCCTTCCAAAGCTATAACTCTATTATTGCATGATATGTCGGAATTTATTATTTGATTGGCTATCACATCTCCGTTGGATATCAAATTTGCATTTCTTATAAAAGAAGAATATACCTTACCGTTTATATGCATATCGCTGTCTGGTCCGCCGATTATTCCTCCCGATACGATTAAATTACCGCCGCAATTTATTTTAGCGTCCTCTATATTTCCGTTTACTTTAATATCGCCTTCCGTTTTAATGCTGAAACCGGGCGTAACATTTTCTTTAATTATAACCGAGCCGTCAACTTCTATATTTCCCGTAGACAAATCAACTTTTTCAATTTCAATCACATTGCTTACGAATATCGTATTATTATTGTTTACCAAAATTCCCTTTATGGCGCTTTTTATATTGATGCCATCCTCGTCTACTACGAGATTATTTCCTATTTTATAGCAAGGGTCTTCGTCATAATTTGCTTCCAAAATTTCATCGTATATGCTAAGTCCGTCTATGGCTGGACTTTCGGGAATGAAATGAGCTATTTGCACTCCCGCGTCTATATTATGTATAAAACTTCTTTCTTTAAAATCTATACTTCCGTCTTCCGATTTTTTCCCCGTTTCTATCGACATATCGTAATCGAGTATAACTTTTTGCACATTTCCGTCTACGGGTTTTTTCCCTTCGACGAATACGCAGCAAACTCCTTCATTAAATTTTAAATTCTCTTCTACAAGAGCCGTTATTTTATCGTAATCTACCATTAATTTAATTGGAATTTCCGCAATCATATTTTGAATATCATCCAAAAGAAGTTGCCTTCTTAACTGTTTTTGAGGAGGCAAAACCATAACGCCTCGCCATTTATAAGAAACATTTATAACGGGTATAACCGAAACTGAATTCATGCCGTCATAAACCACATAACCGAAAACCGCGCTTCTGTATATTCCCGTCATTTTGTCGAATTTTACATTTTTGCCGACTTTTATTCCCGCTCTTTTGCTGATTGATTTTAAAATTTGCTCTCCCGAAACGGCGTAATTTTTTAAAAGTTCGGCGTATAGAAGTTGATTATTAGGTTCAGAATCTACTATTTTATCGTATATTTCCCGCACATTTACGGTATTGTCGAAAGAGTATTCGTAATTGTTGGGGTCCATTGAAAGTAAACTGCTATTTTCCGTTGCCATAATAATCTCCTTAAATTTTTTATTTAATCATATATTTATATTTATTTTATCTTTTCAAGTTCATTTCTTACATAAAAAAAGCATTACATCGCCTCTATTAAACATCTTAACATACTTGTCAAAAAATAATTTTATTAGTTTATTTGAATTTTTCTCTATCGGAATACTTCCCCAAGAAAAATCGTCTATAATATTAAAACCTATATTTTTTATATATCGGGATAAAGTTTTTTTGGAAAAAAGCCATAAATGTTGAGGCATAACGGCGCGCCATTTAGAGCCGTATTTTTTCGCAAACATTCCATCAGCGTTCGGCGTGGTAATAGCCAAGAATCCTCCTTTGGCGAGTATTCTATAAACTTCTTTTAAAGTTTCGGCAGGATTTGGGACATGCTCTATGACATGAGAAAAATGTATAAACGAAAAAAAATCGTTTTCAAAACCGACATCTATAAGGCTTTTCTCGTAAACTTTTAAATTATAATTTTCTCTGGCGTATTTTGCAGAAGAAGAGCATATTTCGACTCCGTAAGTATCGTATCCTTCGCTTTTCAAATAATTAAGAGTCATTCCCGTAGCGCATCCTATATCCAACACATTATTATTTGGAAAATATTTTTTTATATCTTCAAATCCTATGTCTTTTAAAGCCAATCTTATTAACTTGAAAAAATTATCCTGATTTGCAACCTCGTATTCAAAATAATTGTCGTCATATATGGCATCTATTTCTTTTTGAGTTATAACGGGATATTGAAATATTAACCCGCAATTTACACATTTATTATAGCTTACCAAATCGGATTTTATATAGAGTTCCGACTCGTTACCGTTACAGAATTCGCATTTACTTTTAGTTATCACTATATATTTCCCCAATATAAATAATCGGAAAATTTTAAAATTATTGTAAAATTTAAAATTTATTAATTATAAAATTTATAAAATTTAATTTCTATTTTTCTATCTTTTTATATTTTTACAACTTTTATAATTTTATTTTAATTTTTTATAATTTTTTAATCTCTTTTATTAATCGTTAAAGTTATTTCCGTATTATTTTTTATAATTTCATTAGCTTCGGGATTTTGCGATAAAACTATATCGTTTTCATACATTTCGTTTTGAGATTCTATTTTATCGTTAATAATAACATTTGGAAATTTGGTTATAATCTCGTTTGATATTATATTAATTGCCTCTTCGTATTTTATTCCCGTAATGTCGGGCATATTTACCGTTATTCGTTCGGGAGAATTGATTACCAAATATACCGTTCTTCCTTCTTTAATTTTTATTCCTCCTTTAGGTTCTTGACTTACCACAGTTCCCAAAGGAAAATTGCCAAAATGATGAGTTTGAACTTTTAAATTAATATTTTCTTTTTCCAAAATATTAAAAGCCTCGTAAATTTCTTTATTTTGCACATCGGGTAATATAAAAGATTTTCCGCCAGATTTTACGACTATAAATACAGCTATCGAAACGACAAAACATTGCAAAACGAATAATAATAAAGCAAATAAAACGAGTCTTTTAAAAACCAATGCAGAATCGCGATTTGTCATTATATCTTTTGGAAGTATTATTTTAATAAATTTAATTATTTTAACTTTTACTTTTTTTAAAAATATTTTTAATTTATTTAATAAGTCTTTCATAACCTGCAATTAAACTCCTATATTTAAATATTCGCCTTCGATTATTTTGTTTCCGCATAAAAATTCTTTAACGGTTTGTCTTTTTTTGCCTTCTCTTTGCAATTCTTTTATGATATAGATTCCGTTTAAAGCTTGAACAAAAATTCCATATTCGTTTACTTCGACAATTTTCCCGAAGTCCGATTGATTATTCGATTTTTGATATTCGCTTTTAAAAACTTTTATAAGAATATTCTTGTAAAAACAAAACGCGGTCGGATATCGCACGAAAGCTTTTGTCATATTATGCAAAATTAAGATGTCTTTTTTGAAATCCAATTTTCCGTCTTCTTTTTTTATTTTACCGCAATAAGTCGCTTTTTCGCTATCTTGTTTTTTTAAATTTGAAATATATTTATCTACATTTTCAAAAAATTTTTTTAGCAAACAAACTCCGCTTATCTTTATTTTTTCGTATAATTCGTAAAATTGCCAATTTTCAAGTATTTCAAATTCTTCTTGCAATATAATGTCTCCTTCGTCAAGTTTATAATCCATTTTTTGCAATGTCGTTCCCGTTCTCTCAAAACCGTTTAATAATGCATGTTCTACAGGGCTTGCTCCTCTCAAAATCGGAAGAAGCGAACCATGAATATTGATTGGCATTATTTTTGGAATCGATAAAGTTCTTTTCGATAAAATTTTTCCATAAGCTACCACGATTAAAAAATCGGGATTCAAATCGGATAAAGTTTTATAAAAATCATCTCCGTTAATATTTTCTGGTTTTAAAAGTTTAATGTTATTTTCCAAAGCAATTTTACTTACGGGAGAGATTATTATATTTCCCTTTCTGTCTTTTTTGGAATCTATCGGCGCTATTACCGAAGATATATTGACATTATCTAATTTCATTAATTGTGAAATACAATCCGCCGTAAAATCGGTAGAACCAGCAATGATAACATTATACATAAATCTATTATATATAGTTATCGTTAAAAGTCAAACAAAAATTAAAAAAAGTTTAATAAAAATAAAAAACAAAATAAAAAATTAATTAAATCTTTTTGTTATAAATTTTTATCATAATCTTTAGTTATAATCTTTTATCATGTTTTCAATTTCTATC